>JADGPV010000189.1 GCA_017882245.1 Bacteroidales bacterium
GGACTTGGAAATACAACCGCCGCTACAGGCAAAGGTTTTGCCATTGGTTCAGCAGCACTTACTGCATTGGCCCTTGTCGCAGCTTATATGGAAGAGGTAAAACTCTGGCTTGGCAGACTTGCCGACAAAAGTGTCGATGGCTATAAACAGATAGGTGATGTACTGTTTTACAGGAGTCATGCACCTGCAGTTGTTGAGGCAGGACAAAGAGCAGTGGACGTTACTCAGGCAAACATCGGGGATTTTGTTTCAGCATACAGCATTTCATTATTCAATCCGATATTGTTGGCCGGACTTTTCATCGGGGCAATGATGACTTTCGTATTTGTTGCAATGGCAATGAAAGCAGTCGGGAGGAATGCAAGCCGGATGGTTGAAGAAGTCAGACGCCAGTTCCGCGAAATTCCAGGTATTATGGAAGGCACCGGTAAACCTGAATATGCAAAGTGTGTTGCTATTGCTACCAAAGGAGCACAGAAAGAAATGGTTGTTCCGGCACTTATGGCAATAATTGTTCCGGTTGTGACAGGAATCATTTTTGGTGTTCCGGGCGTTGTCGGACTGCTTATGGGTGGAATGACGACAGGCTTTACCCTCGCCACCATGCTGAATAATTCCGGCGGTGCCTGGGATAATGCAAAAAAATACATTGAAGGCGGTAAATACGGAGGTAAGAAAAGCGAATGCCACAAGGCCAGTATCGTCGGCGATACAGTTGGTGATCCGTTTAAGGACACATGCGGTCCTTCAATGAATATCCTGATCAAGCTTATGTCAATGGTTGCCGTTGTTATGGCGGGAGTGACCGTTGCATGGAGCATATTTTAGGAATAGACAATAACGGGAAAAGAGAGCCCGCAGGGGCTCTTTTTTCTTTTAATAATTGATAAATGTTCATACCTGGCATTTCAGATATCATTGCAGCTTCGGAAGCGATTGCCGGCTTTGTTCATCGCACACCGGTGCTCACTTCGCACCAGATAGATAATATCAGCGGAGCGCATCTCCTCTTCAAGTGCGAGAATTTCCAGAAGGTTGGTGCCTTCAAGTTCAGGGGCGCAACCAATGCTGTAATAAATCTGACAGACGAGCAGCGCCTTAATGGTGTCGTCACTCACTCATCAGGCAATCATGCTGCTGCCCTGGCGCATGCTGCGGTGACCCGCGGGGTGAAGGCATACATCGTCATGCCATCAACGGCTCCCGAAGTAAAGAAAAAAGCTGTGGCGGGATACGGGGCTGAGATCACCTTCTGTGAGCCAACGCTCGCGTCGAGGGAGGCCGCCGCCGCCGAAGTCATAAGACGTACCGGCGCCATACTTATTCATCCGTTTGATAACTTCAATATCATCGCCGGCCAGGGCACCGCGGCGCTGGAGATCCTGACCGACTACCCTTCCGCTGACGCTATCATCGCTCCTGTCGGCGGCGGCGGCCTCCTCAGCGGCACAGCTATCGCGGCACGGCACCTCCTGCCCGGTATAAAGATCTACGGCGCCGAGCCGGCTCTCGCCGATGACGCTGCCAGATCATTGCACACAGGCACACTCCAACCCGCTCTGCCTCCAAAAACCATCGCAGACGGACTGCTGACATCGCTCTGCGAAAGAACATTTACAATTATCAGGCAGAATGCCGACGATATATTCACAGTGACCGAGGATCAGATAATTGACGCAATGCGGCTTGTATGGGAGAGGATGAAGATCATTATTGAACCTTCATCAGCTGTGCCTCTTGCTGCGGTGCTTGCCAACAAAAGTGTTTTTACCGACAAAACGGTTGCAATAATTATTTCCGGAGGGAACGCTGATCTGTCGAAGCTTCCTTTTGGTCAACGCGCCTGAAATAGGCAATTATCGGATAGTGATCTGAATACCTGACTTTTACGATGTCAAAATCGTTGCAATCGAAATCTTCATTATAAAAAATGTAATCTATCCTGTTGGGCGGGTACTTCCCTTTGTATGTGAAGCCGGCACCATAGCCCGCCTCAACGAAGGCATCCTTCAACCCTCGCCTCATGCGATGGTAGGTGTATGAGATGGGAGTGTCATTGAAATCGCCCACCACTATTACCGGATACGGTGAAGTTTCGATATGCCTCCTCACCCTGTCAACCTGAATCGAACGGCTTGCAAAACCCTCTGTGAGGCTCTTATACAAACCTGCAATATTATCCATGGAACCGCCCGGATCCTCCCTTGCGATCTCGCTCAGCAGGTTGCCTTCAATGTGCCTGAGCCTGAACGATTGCAGGTGGTTGTTATATATCCGGAAAGTGTCAGTGTCAACAACCACATCAGTGAATATTGTGAGTGACGATGAGCCCGGATGAATTATGTTCCCCCTGTTGATGACAGGGTACCGGGTGACAGTAGCTATGCCGTAATAACTTGATGCCCCGCTTTTTACAAGTTTGATATGAGTCTGCAGGTTGCTTCCGAGAGCGTCCCTGAGCTTCTGATCGGCGGTTGACGGATTGTCCCTGACAAAATATTCCTGAATACAGAGGATGCCCGGGTCTTCCTTCTTCATTAGCTGAATCATCTTCCAGTATGAGTTTTTCTCGGTATCTTCATAAATATTGAAGAGCCTGACGTTATAACTCATCACTTTAAGGTCATGGTGTATCTCATTACCGTGATTCCGAAACCTCATGAAGTCGTGCATATAGCCGAAGCCGGCAGCGATAGCAATTAGAGATATCAGGGCTAACCACTTTCTGAAGATAAACCAGACCAGCGCCATGATAATATTAGCGGCTACAATATAGGGGTAAGCCAGTCCGAAAAGTGCCGGCAGAGAGGTAATTGAAGGATTGATATATATTGAAATATAAGCAAGCAGCAGGGCAACGATAAGAACAGCGTTCACCGCCAGCAGCATATTGCGGGAGAAACGTTTTATCGCCCTACCTTTTGTTCTGACTCTCGTTGAAGAGGATCTCTTTTTCTTCTCTCGTGAGACTGTCATAACCTCCTTTTGAGATCTTGTCAAGTATATGGTCTATGGCTTTCTGCCTTTCAGCTTTGACTTTATTATAGTCTAAATCTGTTTTCGCCTTTTTGTTATCGTAATCAGTCTTTGCTTTTTTGTAGGTCACTTTAAGCTTCTTTCCCGGCCTGAAGAGAGTAACGAAGAAGTCTAGTATACTGTTCAGCCAGGCACCGATATCCTTTCCGTTCTTCAGTCCGTAGCCGTAAGCCAGTCCCATCAGTGCTCCGCCGATGTGAGCGATCTTTCCTCCGGTATTGACCGAGAAATCGAAGACAGATGTGATGAGGAAGGTTATAAGGGCAAGGTATTTGAGTTTTATCCTTCCGAAGAAGAGGAGGTTTAATTCCAGGTCGGGAAGATAGACTGCGGTGGCAATGACGAGTGCCATCACCGAGGCTGATGCGCCGAGGGCAACAGAGACGTGGACCATCCCCGCGAAGGCGGGGAAAATATTAAAGACCGCGATATAAAGCAGAGCCCCTGCCAGTCCACCCATGACATAGAGCGACACCAGCTTGCGCTGGTCAAGGTAGCTAAGGAATATCTTTCCGAACCACCACAACCATAACATATTGAATATGATATGTATAAAGCCCTGGTGGGTGAACATGTAAGTGACGGGCGTCCAGGGTTTTCCTGCCAGTGCGTCTATGGAGGCAGGTACGGCAAGAAATGATACTACAGATGCCGTCAGTTCAGGCTTAGCCGCCAGCACACCGATCACCTCAATAATCTTTATTACAAGGAATACAATAGCATTGACATATATAAGCCTGGTGAGGGTCGTACCGTGCCTGAATGATCCTTTTATCTCGTCCCAGATATTCATCAATAAAGTGTATTGGTGGTCCTGCGCCAGTACCGTATGAGCAGCAAGCCGAAGATCATGCCACCGAGATGTGCTGTATGGGCTATCCCGCTTCCCGGAGCGGTGATGGCAGAATAAAGCTCGATAGCGGCATATCCTATCACGACGTATTTTGCTTTTACTGGTATGGGAGGGAAGATGAACATCAGCTGAGTATTGGGGAAGAGCACTCCGAAGGCCAGCAGGACGCCATATACAGCTCCCGATGCTCCTACCACAGGTACATTAAGTATCGAGTTCAGTCTGCCCATCTCCTGGTTTGCAAAGTTCTGACCCTGCCTGGCGGCCTCGCTGCCACTGTCATAGACATACTGAAGCTGCTCGGGAGTAAGGATGGCCATAACCTTGTTGTATTGCAGCCACTGAACAAGCTCAAAGGCAAAGGCAGCGCCGAGGCCTGTCACAAGATAATATATCAGGAAACGCTTCGGCCCCCATACCTGCTCCAGCACCCTGCCGAACATCCACAGCGCGAACATATTCAGAAAGAGGTGAAGAAATCCTCCGTGCATGAACATGTGCGTTACTATCTGCCACGACTTGAAATAGTCTGATTTAGGAAAATAGAGACCAAGTATACCATTAAGATCAATACCCCATATTGCTTTCGCCGCATACATCAGCAGCAGCATGACGATGTTGATAATGATCAGGTTCTTTACAACCGGAGGCATATCTCCAAATATTCTGTTCATCTTATCCGATATAGTTTATGAAGCGGCAAATTTAGCCATTCTATCCGAAAATCAGCTGAATCTTCTGTCAAGCTCCTCAAGAGTGATAATGTTCATCACTGTCTTTCCCGTCGGGGAGTAGTTGGGCATGGCGCAGGCAAAGAGCATGTCAAACAGTTCTTCCATCTCCTGGTGGGTCAGCGGCATGCCGTAAGGTATCGCTGATGCTTTTGCCATCGAGAGTGCTACCCGTTCGCGGGCGTTAATTGACGGGTCGCCAAGGGTCAGTTTATATTCACTTATAAGCGTCTCAAGCATTGCCAGCGGACTTGCATTACGGCTGTCGGCAGGATGACCGGTGATGGTCACGATGGTCCCGTTCCCGGTCTCTACTCCGAAGCCCAGCGCCCTTATATGCTCTTTTATTTCATCAAGGATGACGATGTCACCGGGATTAAGTTCGGTCTGTACGGGGAAAAGAGAGACCTGCGCCGGTTTTGGTCCGTCGCTGAGCGAAGCAAGATACTTCTCATACAATACCCGTTCATGAGCCCTGCGCTGGTCGATCATCATAATGCCGGAGATCACAGGACACATTATGTACCTGTTCTTCACCTGGAAGAAGCGGCGCTGACCTGCAGATCCCTCCGGGCTTTCGGTGGTGGCGCTTCTTGCGGTAACAGTGAAGAGAGACTCCCATCCCCGGGTGTCTCGTCTCTCATCGTCCTTCCATTTCAGATCAGGTCTCCTATATTCAGTGCCGTCAAAAGGATTGAAGGCGAGGTTGACCTCTATCTGAGGCGAATGAGGTGCAGGCATGTCACTTGTGATGACAGGTATCTCTATGGCACTCTCGGGTCCGAAATCGATGGAAGGCACCACATTAAACCGTCCCAGCGCCTCACGCACGGATGCCAGCATAATCTGCCAGACTGAACGCTCATCCTCGAATTTCACCTCTGTTTTTGTGGGATGGATATTGACGTCGATAGTTCCCGGATCGGCGGTCATAAAGAGGAAATAAGCCGGCACCGTATCAGGAGGCAATATACCCTGGTAGGCCTCCAGCACGGCCCGGTGGAGGTAAGGATGACGGATGAACCTGTTGTTAATGAAGAAGAACTGTTCGCCGGCTGAACGCCGCGCATTCTCAGGCTTGCCGGCAAAACCGCTGATGGAGACAATTGATGTGTTTGTCTCTACATTGACGAGGTTCTGATTATACTGTTTTCCGAAGAGAGCCACGATGCGCTGCCTGTGGTTTGCCGCAGGCAGACGGTAGACTTCCTGATCGTTGTGTATCAGGCTGAACTTTATTGAGGGATGTGCCAGAGCTATCCTCTGGAATTCGGTTATTATATGTCTGAATTCCGTGCTGTCAGACTTAAGGAACTTTCGGCGGGCAGGGACATTATAAAAGAGATTTTTTACGCTGAACACAGAACCTGTGGCGCATGAGCAGGGTTCCTGTCTGGTCACTCTTGAGTTGTTTATCTCCACCAGTGTACCTGCCTCATCCTCTTCGCGCCGTGTGCGCAGCTCGGTCATGGAGACAGCTGCAACCGAAGCCAGGGCCTCGCCGCGGAAACCTTTGGTGCTGATGGAGAAGAGATCCTCTGCTGATGATATCTTGGAGGTTGCGTGTCTCTCGAAAGAAAGACGGGCATCGGTCTCGCTCATACCGCTTCCGTTGTCTATCACCTGTATCAGCGTGCGTCCTGCATCGCGTATGACCACGCTTATCTCTGACGCTCCTGCATCCACCGCGTTCTCAGTCAGTTCCTTCACCACTGAAGCGGGGCGCTGTATCACCTCACCGGCAGCAATCTGGTTGGCGACGGAGTCAGGGAGGAGCTTGATAATATCACTCATTGGCAGCGGTTAATGGTGTGGTTATATTTGTAATGCTGCAAAAATACTAAGAAATCGGGACAAGTCAGGCAGCAGGTAATAGGCAGCAGGCAATAGGCAGCATGCAATAGGCAGCAGGCAATAGTGATTACATGTTATAAATAACACTACATTTTCGTAACTTTGAAATTCTGAAACTGGCAAATGAAGATCCTTGTCACTTATGCAGGTAGCGGCGGATTGGCAGCCGGAACGGCTGAACGGGTGGGAAAGGTATTATCCGGACTCGGGGAGATTGTGACCGTTCTTCCCATGAGCGGCGTGACAACTCTGATAGGTTACGATGCTGTTGTAGCAGGCAGCATCGAGCAGGCTGGCCAATGGACGCCTGAAGCGCTGGATTTTGTCAGGAGGTATCAGGGGGTGTTCTGGACTGAGCAGCTTGCCATCTTCACTGTTTGTCACTCACTTGGATCGGACAAGGGAGCTGAATCGCGCATGGTTGTGATGCAGTATACCGCTCCGGTCAGGGCTATTGCACATCCTGTCAGTGAAGGTTTCTTCTCGGACGAGATTGATCCTGATAATGATACCAAACCCGGTGAGAGATCAAAGTTCAAACTGAATATCCTCTTCGGGATACTGAAAGAGAGTGATCTCCGTCATCAGCAGGCAGCGATAGAGACATGGGCCACTAAACTGCACGATAAATTTGCTCATGGCATGCAAAGCGGGGCAAAAAGCCCGGTGCACGGAGTCTGAGGCTCAGAGGGGGTGGTCTGTTCCACTCATTTCACCCTCACATACTTCTCGGAAAAGTAATTACTTTTGTCAACCTCCCCCTGACTGTCTGCGGGCCAGACCTGCATCAGGGTGTCGTTTTTCACAACGATCCGCATACCAAGAGTCTTACCTACATAATCTTTTAAGTAGTGATACTCTATGGTCTCCCTATAGACGACACCATCGAGAGTGTATGAGCCTCCGCCAAATTTGTTCAGGACAGTAGTATCTTTCTCATTTACACCGACGAACATCCAGTAGTTATCAGACCACATCTTTACCTGGCTGCCCTGGTGCATCTCAGGGTAAGAATCAGTAACAGTATCATTTGATACTGTTTTGGCATAGATAAGGTACCACGCACCCTCGACGGGATTCACCGGCGCCTGTTTGCATCCTGCCATGATCAACAGTAAAAATGCTGCGAATAATACAAGTTTTTTCATAGGTATATATCTTAAAAATTATTGGTTCCACTTACCTGTATGTAAAATTACGCCAGCAATCAATGCGAGTCAAATTTATTTAAACATACTCCGGCTTTTGCTTAAATTTGTA
>JADGPV010000190.1 GCA_017882245.1 Bacteroidales bacterium
CAGTCTCAGACCCTCTCATTCTCTGGTAAACACTGTCAACGTCACAACTGCAGCTGAGATGAAAAGGGCATCCGTTAAGGTTTTTGGCGAATGCGACATTGCCATCCTGGCTGCCGCAGTTGCTGACTTCACGCCTGAAACAATTTCCGATACAAAGATCAGGAGAGGAAGTGGTGAGATGGTTATCAAACTTAAACCTACTGAAGACATTGCTGCGCTTCTGGGAAGCATAAAGAAGCCCGGCCAGTTCCTTGCCGGCTTCGCCCTGGAAACAAATGATGAGGTTAAAAATGCCACAGACAAGCTTAAACGCAAGAACCTTGACATGATCGTCCTCAATTCACTACGGGATGAGGGCGCCGGTTTTGGTTATGAAACCAACCGTATCACTATCATTGACCGTAACAATAATATTGATAAATTTGAGTTGAAAACAAAGAGTGAAGTTGCCTCAGATATTCTGCAAAAAATCATCTCACTGATACAATAATTTTGTATGGCTCCGTCAATTAAAAGCAGGCGTCTTTTAACAGCAACACTGATGCTGTTGACAATAAAAGCTGCCACAGCGCAGGAGCTGTACTGTAATGTTCAGGTTTCCGCCCAAAAGATACAGGGATCGAACAGGGAGATATTCCAGAGCATGCAGCGTGATATATATGAGTTCATGAATGGCATGGTCTGGACAGACAATCTTTTCAGCTTTTCGGAAAGGATTGACTGCAACATTCTTATAAACCTTGATGAACAGCTCTCTGCCGATGAGTTCAACGGTACCCTGCAGGTCCAACTCAGCCGCCCGGCCTTTAACACTACCTATGAATCGACTGTTCTCAACTTCATGGATAATAACTTCCGGTTCAAATATGTCGAGTTTGAACCACTCGAATTCAATCCAAACGCCTATACAAACAACCTGGTGTCAGTACTTGCCTACTATGCATATCTTATTATCGGGATGGATTTTGACACATTCTCACCACTGGGTGGAACACCCTATTTCCAGATTGCTGAGAAGATAGTTACTAATGCACAGGGTGCTCCTGAAGCGGGCTGGAAACCCTATGACGGATCCAGAAACAGAAACCGTTACTGGCTTGTCAAGAACATACTCAACGAGGAATATTCAGGTGTGCGGGAGTTCGTTTACCAGTATCACATATGGGGTCTTGACAAAATGGAATCTGACGCTCCCCAGGCAAGAACAAATATCTATGAGAGTCTTAAACTGTTGCAGGAGGTTTACCGTCAGCGCCCTGACCCCTACATGTATTATATGTCTATTATCCTTGAGGCAAAGGTAAATGAACTGGTCAACATTTTTACTCCGGGATTTCCCGATGAGAAGAACAGGGTGGTTCAGATACTCGTAGAGATCGATCCGGCCAACGAAAAAAAATATCAGCAGATTCTCACGGGTTCCAATTAATACTCAATTTCATGCTCCGCAGACTGACAGTAAAGAATTATGCCATTATCAGGGAGCTTGACATGGACTTTGGTGAAGGGTTTACGATTATCACAGGTGAGACAGGCGCTGGCAAGTCTATCCTTGTCGGAGCTCTTGGGCTGGTACTGGGTGAACGTGCTGACACATCTGTCCTCCTGAGCAAGGAAGAGAAATGTGTTGTTGAGGCCGACTTTAATATCCGGGGATATGACCTTGAAGAGCTCTTCGAAGCTTCCGGGGTGGACTATGATGATGACGCCATATTGAGAAGGGAAATAACCCCCGCAGGAAAGTCAAGAGCCTTCATCAATGATACACCTGTTACCCTTGGTATAATGAAAGAGCTGGGAGACCGGCTGATTGATGTTCACTCACAGCATCAGACACTGCTTCTCGGTACAAGCATGTTCCAGATGCGTGTCATTGACGCCTATGCAGGCACCTCGAATCTGTTCAGGGACTACACCCTTGTCTATAAGAAACTTCTCGCTGCCAGACGTGACTATGAAGCTGCGTCCGTGGGTGCCGACAGGGCCAAAGCTGATTATGAGTACTATATTCATCAGCTTGAGGAGCTGAATGCTGCAAGCCTTGTAAAGGGTGAGCAGGAGGAGATGGAAAAGGAGCAGGAGATGCTCTCAAACGCCGGAGAGATCAAGGAAGCACTTACGTCTGCCGCTTCAGCACTTTCAGGTGATGACATATCAGGGCTGTCGTTGCTTCGGATGGTACGCGGAAATCTCACCAGGATATCAGGATGGCTGCCTGAGGCAGGCGAGCTTGAGAAACGCCTCGAAGCCACACTTGTCGACCTCAACGATATAGCATATGAGGTTGAGAAGCTCAACGACAGGACTGCAGTTGATCCCGGGAGACTTGAATATGTGACAGGCAGGCTTGATACAATCTACTCGCTGATGCAGAAGCACAGGTGCAAGGACCTTGAGGAGCTGCTGACAAAGCACAGGCAAATCGAAGAGAATATAGTAACCCTGACTGACATCGATGGAGTGATTGGCGTAATGAAGAAGAACGCCGACGATTTGTATAGGGAAGTCCTCAGACTGGCAGGTCAGATGTCACTGGCAAGGCGCAAAGCTGCCGCACCACTGGCAGGGGAAATAACAAAAATGCTCCATGTGCTCGGGATGCCCTATGCCGGGTTCCAGGCACGGATCAGCAACCTCAACGAGCCGGGATCGTCAGGTCTTGACAAGGCTGACTTCCTCTTCAGTGCCAACAGGCAGGTGGAGCCGGAAGAGCTGTCGCATGTTGCTTCCGGTGGAGAGTTGTCACGCGTGATGCTCTGCCTGAAGTCTATCCTGGCAAGCAGCTCAGGACTGCCTGCAATTATCTTTGATGAGATAGATTCAGGAGTATCAGGCGAGGTGGCATCAATGGTCGGAAACATTCTGGCAGACATGGGAAAGAGCATGCAGGTGATAAATATTACCCATCTGCCGCAGGTAGCCTCGAAGGGTACTGTGCATTACCATGTTTATAAGGAGGAGAGTGACCACTCAACAATTACCCGTGTCAAATTGTTAAACAACGAGGAGAGAGTGACAGAAATAGCCCGGCTCCTTAGCGGAAGCAGAATTACGGATGCCGCAATACGCAATGCCCGTGAGCTGCTGAAAGGTAAATGACGCCTACACAGAATAAAAAGAAACTCTAAAGCTATGATCACCAATCTTCTGCAGGGAAAGAAAGGAATTATTTTCGGTGCGCTGAATAATAAATCCATTGCCTGGCATGTAGCGGAAAAAGCTCATGCACAGGGCGCTCGCATAGTGCTGACAAATGCTCCGGTGGCCATCCGGATGGGTACGATTACTGAGCTTGCGGAGAAGACAGGGAGTGAGGTCATCTCTGCCGATGCGACAAGCATGAAGGACCTGGAAGTGTTGTTCATGCGGGCTATGGAAATTTTTGAGGATAAGATCGATTTTGTGCTTCACTCAATAGGTATGTCACCCAACGTGCGAAAAGGTATTCCTTATGCCGAGATAAGCTATGAGAATATGCTTAAGACACTTGATATCTCGGCGCTTAGCTTCCACCGTATTCTGCAGACAGCGTACAAGCTTGACGCAATCAGAGAATGGGGTTCTGTTGTAGCACTAACATATGTGGCAGCACAGCGCACGCTGGCAGGTTATAACGATATGGGTGATGCCAAGGCACTGCTTGAGTCTATCTCAAGGAGCTTTGGGTACATCTATGGAAAGGGCAGGCATGTGAGGGTAAACACGGTTTCACAGTCACCCACAGCCACCACCGCCGGTGCCGGGATAGAAGGGTTTGACTCTCTGGTTGACTTCTCAGACCGGATGTCACCGCTTGGCAACGCTGACGCAGCAGATTGTGCCGATGTCTGCATCACACTTTTTTCGGATCTCACCCGCAAGATCACAATGCAAAATATCTTCAATGACGGCGGTTTCTCAAGCATGGGTATGAGCCAGAGAGCCATAGAACAGTACCGCAAAAGCTTCGATGAGTGTACGGATAAGTAAAAATGCGCACAGAATTTCGCATTAATACTTATTTTTCAAACACTCTGATAATCATAGTTATCCTTTGTTTAATTTAGGTGCACCAAAAACCTGACCACAATGTTCAAGCTCGTAATTCTGGTAATATTTTATCTCACCTTCCCGCTGGTATTAATCTTTTTTTGTAAGAAATGGAGCCTACTTCAGAAAATAGGAGCTATAGGTCTGGCTTATCTGTTTGGACTTGTTTTAGGAACAGCAGGGATTATTCCAAAAGGAAGCGAAGGATACAGGCTTGCGCTGCATACGCAGGAAAATGCGACGCTGAATATGGAAACTCTTGAAACACTTATATCAGAAGGTAAAGCTGTTCCTGAGGATATCATAGTTAATAAGATGGTCGGGATTCAGGAAAACATTTATATAGTAGCCCTTTTAGTGGCTTTTCCTCTTTTGCTGTTTTCACTGAACCTCAAGCGCTGGCTTAAATATGCTAAAAAAGGTTTCCTTTCAATTGGTCTGGCTCTCGTAGCCGGAATCGTCATGGTGACTGCGGGATTTTTTATCTGGAAGAATGCCTTTCCGGATACATGGAAACTTGCGGGAATGTTTGAAGGCATCTATACAGGGGGATCACCTAATTTTGCAGCCCTTAAGCTGATCCTTAATGTTGATTCAGAGCGTTTTGTCGTACTTTTTACTTACGATACCGTTGTGGGTGCAGTTCTTGTCTTATTCTTTATTACGGTAGCCCCAAGTATTTTCAGGGCAATTCTGCCAAAATTTAAAGAAAAAGACGGGATAGCACTTGATCAGGATCTGGTTAAAAAGGAAACCGAAGGTCTGGACGATTACTCAGGGATGTTTAAGAGAGGGACTTTAGTGCCGTTGCTTAAAGCTCTCGGGCTGAGCATAATTATTGCTGCGATAGGAGGATGCCTGTTCTTCATTGTCCCGGAAGAATACAAACAATATAAGATGGCGGCCACGGTTCTTTCCATCACAACACTCGGGATTCTTGCCTCGCTCATTAAGTCAATAAACCGTATAGAGAAAACATTTCAGCTTGGCATGTATCTTATCCTTGTCTTTTCGCTCACTGTCGCTTCCACATCTGACCTCAGGACGATGTTCGGGAAAGGGATGTTAGACCTGGTCCTGTTTATTTCATGGTGTTACTGGGGATCACTCATTCTGCATCTCATCCTTGCAAAGATATTCAGGATCGACGCTGATAATTTCCTTATCACATCGACAGCATTTATCTTCTCGCCACCGTTTGTTCCCCTTGTGGCAAATGCACTGAAAAACAAGGATGTAATCATCACCGGCATTGCTGGCGGTGTGATAGGATATGTCCTTGGAAACTATTTCGGTACTACCTTAGCCTATATCCTGAAAGGATTTTAAAAGATATAATTCAGCCCTATATACACCCCCATATTTCCATCCTGAGGGTTGAAAGCCTTTCCTAAGTCAGCTGAGATTATAAAGTTCTGGTTCATGACTATTTTGATTCCAGCCCCTGCACTTATGTGCGGCTTGTCCTTGCCGGCAACATAAAAATCCTCAGCACTTCCGTCTAGATAATTTTCCAGGGCTGACACATTAACATCTACAAGGTTCGTAACCATACCCATATCCCCGAAAAAGTTAGCTCCGAGGTACCATTTCTGGTTGATAAAATTGAAGTGTACTATTTTCCATCTTAATTCAGCGTTGGCGTAAAGAAAACCATCACCTTCAACCCTGTTGCGCATAATACCTCTCAGCGTTTTTCCGCCACCCAGTCCTTCTGAATAGGCTCCCCTGAGAGCTGAAACGATCACCTGGCTCTGGTAATAGAACGGGACATCACCGAAGACAGTGGTCTGGTAACCAAGTCTGTAAGCAAAACCCAGATCCCTTTCCTTAAGGGTAAAATACTGTCTCCAGGTAATATAAAATTTGCCGAAGCTCGACTCACTGCCAAGAAACTCAGGAGCTACCTCCAGTCCTGCTTCAGCCCAGATACCTTTCATCGGGCAGGGACGATTATCGCGGCTGTCATAGGAAAATCCGGCCTTGAGTGCATTTACCCATCCGCCATCAGATTCCGATGTCGAAATAATACCCGATCCTTTGTAATAATCAAAAAGCAAAGGGACATCTTCAAGGTATTTCGGATCACCGGGATCCTTGCCTTTATTCAGTTTAGCAAGATTTACATCTCCAATCTTGAAGTCCTGAATGGTCAGGCCTGCATTCCAGTACCAGTTGCCATCACCCAGGTGGCCTGTAAAGTCATTCTTGAACCTGAAAAGCTGGCGTTTGAAACGATAAAATACGCTACTGATATAATCAGGTGAATCAACATCAATCCAACCAGGCTGAAAAATAGAATTATAACCGTTATATCCATAAAAGTCATAGGCCTGGTCGGGCAAATAACTAAGATCAACAGTGTACCTGATACCCTTGATAAGGTAATCAGAATCATACATTACCCTGAAGATGCTGCTTCCTTTTGTGTAATGCGAAGCTTCAACGTAGAACATATGATAATAGTTAGGGAAGATGGCCCCGTCGCCATAGTCAAAGAGATTTCCAAGGGCTCCGTATTCGAAGCCGAGATCGCTATCGTAACTGACTACCGGGAGTCCGCCGAAATTCCATCCGGTCTTAGTCTCCTGGCCAATAGCAGAGCTTGCCAGAAAGGCGAAAAGCAGAATTACAGTGAGTTTCTTCATAGGTCAAATGTTAGTTTGGAGGGTAAAGGTAAAGAAAAATGATACTCATCTCCTAATATTTTTAATATTGCTAACTTAGTGAACTCTTAAGCGGGTGCCATGAGCCTGATCATATATAATATAGGTATGCTGGTGCAGGTCCGTGATGAAACGGTTGCTTTCGTCGCTGGTAAAGACATGTCACTTCTGCCTGTCGTAAAAGATGCATGGCTGCTTATCGAGGACGATATTATTGCCGGTTACGGCTCAATGGCTGAGACGCCATCCTTCAGCGATGCTCTTAACAGGATGGATGCCGGAGGAGGGTATGTATTGCCCGCATTCTGTGATCCCCATACTCACCTTGTCTATGCCGGCAGCAGGGAGAAGGAGTATATTGACAAGATAAGAGGACTTTCTTACGAGGAGATAGCAAAAAGGGGAGGTGGCATTCTTAACTCTGCACAGCTGCTGCATGAGACCACTGAGGATGAGCTCTTCAGGCAGTCGATGGAGCGTATAAGGGAGATCATTTCATTTGGTACAGGCGCCGTGGAGATAAAAAGCGGCTATGGCCTCACCACTGAGGATGAGCTTAAGATGCTGAGGGTAATAAGAAGGATCAGAAATGAGTCACGCCTTACTGTCAGGGCCACTTTCCTGGGGGCACACGCCATACCCGGACAGTACAAGGAAAACAGAAACGGATATATTGATCTGATCACCAATGAGATGATACCAGCCATCGCTGCAGAGCGACTGGCTGACTATATCGATGTCTTCTGTGACAGGGGATTTTTCACCGTGGAAGAGACAGAACGGATCCTTGCTGCCGGTGCGCGGTACGGCTTGCGTCCAAAGATGCACGCCAACGAGCTTGACTATTCAGGAGGTATACAGACAGGTGTAAAATACAAAGCTCTCTCGGTAGATCATCTTGAATTTACCGGTGACGAGGAGATCGCAGCACTGCTTGGCAGCGGAACAATGCCCACGCTGTTGCCAGGTGCAGCATTCTTCCTTGGCATGACTGATCCGCCTGCACGGAAGATGATCGATGCAGGATTACCTCTTGCCCTGGCAAGTGACTACAATCCCGGATCATCACCTTCGGGTAACATGAAATTCATTATGTCGTTGGGGTGTATCAGGCTGAAGATGCTTCCGGAGGAGGTGATTAATGCTGTTACTATAAATTCTGCTTACGCAATGGGCATATCGGAAACTCATGGGTCAATAACTGTCGGCAAGAAAGCTAATATAATTATTACCCAAAAGATACCTTCGTATGAGTTCATTCCTTATGCATATACTACTAATTTGTTTGATAGGATTGTACTTAACGGAGAGATTGTTGGAAAATAGAGATCGTTGTCGGTTATCAGTTGTCAGTTATCGGTTAAACTTTGAGCTAAATCCTTAACAGACAACCGAAAACAGACGACAGACAACAGACAAACGAAAACTGACAACATCAAATACATGGCCAATAAACAACTAATCGAGTGTGTTCCGAACTTCAGTGAGGGGCGTGATATGGATGTTATAAAACAGATCACTGATGAAATAGAATCCGTTGCCGGAGTGAGGCTGCTTGATGTTGATCCGGGCAGGGACACCAACCGCACGGTAGTTACATTTGTGGGCGAACCTGATCCTGTTTGCGAGGCTGCCTTCAGGGCTGTGAAAAAGGCTGCAAAGATCATTGACATGTCAAAACATTCCGGTGCTCATCCGCG
>JADGPV010000191.1 GCA_017882245.1 Bacteroidales bacterium
TGAAGAAGCCCTTGACAGGTTCATTGGCGGTACATATAAAGGTGAGTATCAGGACAGGCTCATAAGTGAGTTTCAGAAGTTATTGCCAGACAAACCTTCATGGTGAAAATCCGACTCAGATGATATGTTTTGCAGCAGGAAGTCCGGACAGTGATTTGAAGAAGAACGACATAAGGGAAGCCGTAACATCCGTACTGAGCCGTTTCAGCGACAGAAAGAGCTTCCTGATCATTCCTCCCGACATCACACGTGCCCATTCCGGGGCAGGTCTGATCACCGAATTATTATGGCAGCATTTTGAAGATAAGGTAAAGGATATTCTTCCCGCCCTCGGTACCCATGTGCCGATGGAAAAAAGCGAAATATCAAAAATGTATGGCAGTGTACCGAAATCGCTCTTCAGGGAACACCGCTGGAGGACCGATATCGAGGAACTGGGAAGGGTACCATCTTCATTTGTCTCCGAAGTCACCGGCGGAAAGCTCAGCTACGACTATCCTGTGCAGGTTAACAGGCTGCTGGCCTCCGGGAAACATGATCTTATTATTTCAGTCGGTCAGGTGGTACCCCACGAGGTGACCGGCATGGCTAACTATAATAAGAATGTGTTCGTCGGATGCGGCGGAAGCGAAGCTATCAACAAGAGTCACTTCATCGGCGCCGTTCACGGCATAGAGAATATTCTCGGCACGGTCGACAATCCAGTGAGGGCAGTGCTGAACAAGGCATCTGAGATAGCTTCAACCAGGCTTCCGTTGCTTTATATGCTTACGGTGGTATCGCCTGACAGCAGTGGTTGCCTGAAAATAAGGGGACTATTTATCGGGGATGATATTGAATGTTTCATACAGGCTGCTTCGCTCTCGCGGGAGGTCAACTTTACTATCCTGCCGGAAAGGCTGAAGAAAGTGGTTGTATATCTTGATCCTGAGGAGTTTAAGAGCACATGGCTTGGCAACAAGAGCATTTACCGCACACGCATGGCCATCGCCGACAATGGAGAGCTTATTGTGCTGGCTCCGGGTATTAGAACCTTTGGCGAAGACCGGGCTATTGACAGTCTTATAAGGAAATGCGGTTACAGGACCACTCCGGAGATTCTCTCCCTGGTTGCTGAAGACAGTGTTCTGAGAGAGAATCTGAGCGCTGCTGCACATCTTATTCACGGATCAACAGAGAACAGATTCAAAGTCACCTATGCCACTGAGCATCTTACCTCTGCTGAAGTGGAATCTGTCGGTTACAGCCACGGTAATATAAAAGAACTGATCATAAAATATGACCCTCATAAGCTGAAAACAGGTTTTTGCACAACGGCTGATGGTGAAGAGTTTTATTTCATCTCCAACCCAGCCACAGGCCTATGGAAAGCCCGGAAATAGAAAAATGAAGATTATCATTGACGAAAAGATACCATTTATCAAGGGCGCATTGGAGCCATGGGCAGTCGTTATGTACAGTCCGGGCAGTTCAATAGACCGTTCTATGGTTGCCGATGCCGATGCCCTGATTGTGCGCACACGAACCAGGTGCGACAGTCAGCTTCTCAAGGGAAGCAGAGTAAAGATCGTCGCCTCGGCGACAATAGGTTTTGACCATCTTGATACGAAATGGCTGGAGGCGGAAGGCATAAAGTGGGTGAATGCACCCGGATGCAACTCGGGGTCAGTGATGCAGTATATCGTTGCTTCCCTGTTTTATCTCGCATCAAAAAATTCGCTTGACCTCCGTTCGCTGACCCTGGGAGTGGTTGGCGTGGGGAATGTCGGCTCAAAGGTGGTTCAGGCAGCGAAAACTGTTGGCATGAAGGTGTTGCAGAATGACCCTCCGAGGAAAAGACGCGAAGGACTGAAAGATTTTGTACCACTTGAAAAAATACTCGCTGAATCTGATATCCTGACACTGCATGTCCCGCTGACGTCAGAGGGGCATGACAGGACCCATTACCTGATCAACGGACAAAACCTGCCGCAGCTGAAAAAAGACTGTATCCTGATAAATTCATCAAGGGGTGAAGTGGTTGACAACACGGCTCTGCGTTTAGCCCTTGAGAAAAATGCTCTGGGCGGCAGTGTCCTTGATGTGTGGGAGGGTGAACCTGAAGCTGACAGGAAACTGATAAGCCTGGCTGACATTGCCACACCCCATATCGCCGGATATTCCGTTGACGGTAAGGCAAATGCAACTGTCACTGTGGTCAGGCAGGTATGTTCAGCACTGAACATTCCCCTGCATGACCGGCTTCCCGGGGCACTGCCGGAACCGCCCCAGCCTATCATTGATCTTAACCGTTATACAGGCAAAAATACTCCCCTTGGCCTTGTTGCAATGGCAGTGAAACACACCTATCCAATCGAAGAAGATGACCGGCTCTTTCGCGGTAATCCCGCCAAATTCGAGTTTCTGCGCGACAATTACCGCAAAAGAAGAGAATTCAGCTCGTTCAGCGTGAAGATCAAAGACGAAGATACAGTACGAATTCTTTCAGGCCTGGGTTTCAACATAATTCAATAACTCAATAAATTAAAATTCAATATGAAAGCTGACATAGGACTAATAGGGCTCGCCGTAATGGGAGAAAACCTTGTGCTGAACATTGAGAGCAGAGGTTACACGGTTGCGGTCTTTAACCGCACAACTGAAAAGGTGACGAACTTTGTAAACGGGCGAGGCAAGGGAAAAAAGATAATCCCGGCATATTCTCTTGAAGAGCTTATATCCAGCCTGAGCCGTCCGAGAAAGGTTATGCTGATGATCAAGGCCGGCCAGCCGGTGGATGACTTCATTGAGATGCTGATCCCGCTGCTCGATAAAGGTGATATAATCATTGAAGGCGGAAATTCGCATTTCACCGACACGATCCGGCGTACGAAATATGTTGAGAGCAAAGGACTGCTTTACATCGGCACGGGTGTATCCGGTGGTGAGGAAGGTGCCCTGCTGGGTCCGTCGCTGATGCCCGGCGGATCAAAGGAGGCATGGCCTTATGTGAAGGATATATTCTTTGCCATCGCGGCAAAGACCTCTGACGGAGCCTCGTGCTGCGCATGGATAGGCGACAACGGCGCGGGCCACTTCGTAAAGATGGCACACAACGGCATTGAGTATGGCGACATACAGTTGATATGCGAGGCCTACCACCTGCTTGTTAATGCTGGATTCAGCAATGATGAGATGGCTGCCATATTTGATGAGTGGAACAAAGCCGAACTTGACTCATATCTTATACAGATAACGGGTGAGATACTCAGGTACAAGGACACGGACGGAGAGCCTATCGTCACAAAGATCCTCGATTCTGCCGGCCAGAAGGGCACAGGTAAATGGACCGTCTCCAGCGCCCTCGATCTTGGTGTGCCACTCAGCCTTGTCGCTGAATCGGTATTCGCCAGACTCATCTCTTCGATGAAGGAAGAGAGGGTGAAGGCATCGGCTCTCTTCGCCAGCCCGGTAAAAAGTGTCCTCGCTGATAAAAAGAAGTTCATTGATGACATTCGCATGGCTCTCTACGCTTCAAAAATCGTTTCCTATGCGCAGGGCTTCAATCTGCTCAGGAACGCTGCAGGTGAATATAATTGGGATCTCAAATATGGTGAGATAGCCATGATCTGGAGAGGTGGATGCATCATCAGGTCAGCCTTCCTGAACAAGATCTATGAAGCTTTCACCAGGGATCCAAAACTGCCCAACCTGATCATGTACAGTTACTTTTCATCTATCCTTGGTGAGAACAGTGACAGCTGGAGGAGGGTGATTGCCGGAGCCGCCAGCAATGGCGTGCCCGTTCCCGCCATGAGCGCTGCACTGTCATGGTTTGACAGTTACAGGTCAGCGTGGCTTCCTGCTAACCTCCTGCAGGCACAGCGAGACTATTTCGGGGCTCATACCTACAGGCGCATAGACAAGCCTGAAGATGAGTTCTTCCATACCAACTGGACAGGCCGCGGAGGAGATACAGCCTCCTCAACCTATAACGCTTAGACGGTCACCTCTAATTATTTTTGACTAATTTTACTTTAAACCAAAAGGCACAGATAATCATGACTAAAAATGTTAACGAGCGTGCAGCAGACAATATCAGAATCCTTTCAATGGCGATGGTTGAAAAAGCCAATTCAGGTCACCCCGGAGGGGCGATGGGCGGAGCAGACTATATCCATATCCTCTTTTCAGAGTTCCTCCGTTTTGACCCGTCTGATCCTCAGTGGATCAACCGTGACCGGTTCTTCCTCGATCCTGGACACATGTCGCCGATGTTGTATTCTGTTCTTACCCTCGCCGGCTATTTCAAGGCTGAAGACCTGATGAACTTCAGGCAGTGGGGTAGCGTGACACCGGGACACCCCGAGCTGGATCTGACGCATGCAATTGAAAACACCTCCGGACCCCTTGGCCAGGGGCATACAATTGCCGTTGGAGCAGCAATCGCTGAACGGTTCCTCACCGCACGTTTCGGAAGATCTTTTGAACATAAGATATACACTTTTATTTCTGACGGCGGGGTTCAGGAAGAGATTTCCCAGGGCGCAGGCCGTATTGCAGGGCACCTCGGATTAAGCAACCTGATCATGTTCTACGACTCGAACACCATACAGCTTTCCACGGAGACCTCCGTAGTGACATCAGAAGATACTGCTGCCAAGTACAAGGCATGGGGATGGCGCGTAATGTCAATTGACGGTAACAGTCATGACCAGATCCGCGGTGCGCTGCGTATGGCAGTCGACGAGAATGAGAGGCCTGTACTGATCATCGGTAGGACAGTGATGGGCAAGGGACTAGTAGACGAAGCTGGTAACAGCTTCGAGGGGAAAGTGTCAACCCACGGTCAGCCTGTGACACACGCCGGCGCTTCTTTCAGGAAGTCAGTAGCTAACCTTGGAGGTGATCCGGACAAACCATTTGAGATCTTCAGTGACGTGAAAAAGCTCTACACTGAGGTTCTTGCGGGCAAAGCTGCTGCCGCTGCGGACTGGAAAAAGAAAAAGGCAGCATGGGCTGCAGCGAACCCGGAAGCTGACAAGATGCTGCATGAGTTTTATTCCGGCATTGCCCCGGCAATAGACTTTAAGTCCATTGTACAGAAGGAGAATGATGCAACACGTAATGCATCAGGCGTTATTCTGGCAACTTTTGCAGAGAAGATCCCGAATATGATAGTTGCCTCGGCCGATCTTGCCAACTCTGACAAAACAGACGGATTCCTGAAGAAAAGCAAACCCTTTAAGAAGGGTGATTTTTCAGGAGCATTTCTGCATGTCGGCGTCTCTGAACTGACAATGGCTGCCACCATGAACGGCATGGCCCTTCACGGAGGCGTCATACCGGTATGCGGAACTTTCTTCGTATTCTCGGACTTCATGAAACCTGCGGTTCGTCTGGCAGCACTTATGGGTCTGCCGGTAAAGTATGTGTGGACGCATGATGCCTTCCGCGTAGGCGAAGACGGTCCCACACACCAGCCTGTCGAGCAGGAGGCACAGATAAGGCTGATGGAGCATCTCAGGAACCATCACGGCAACAGCATGCTGGTGCTCCGTCCGGCTGATGCTCCGGAAACGAATATTGCATGGAAACTTGCGCTTGAAAACACGAAGTCGCCCACGGCACTCATACTCTCACGTCAGAACATCAAAACCCTGCCCTCCTACGGGGTGGAGAGGATTGATGCTGCTGCCAAGGCAGCAAGAGGCGCTTACATCGTCACTGATGCGCCGGGCAAGCCAGACGTAATACTTATCGCTTGTGGTTCGGAAGTTGCAACCCTGGTGGAAGCTGCCTATATAATGGGTGGTAGTGGCATAAGGGCAAGGGTTGTTTCTGCCCCGTCTGAAGGATTGTTCCGTCACCAGGATATAAAGTACCGGCATAGTGTCATTACACCGGGGATACCGGTATTCTGTCTTACGGCAGGTCTGCCGGTCACGATGCTGGGTTTTGCAGGATCCGAAGGTAAGGTATACGGCCTGGAGACTTTCGGATACTCGGCCCCCTATAATGTCCTTGACCAGAAATTTGGCTTCACGGGAGAAAACGTGGCAAAGGAGGTTAAGGAATTCCTGAAGATCTGATGCACAATCTATAATAATTTGATGATCTACGATCATCTTGATTGCTGCATTTCTGGCCATTTTATACAATAATTAGATGGTCTACGACCATCATTTATACAAAAGGTGAATAATATATGGAAATGAGATCCTCGTAGAGGATCAAATTATTGTAGAAAAAGGTATCAGAAAAGGGATTAGATCCTCGTAGAGGATCAAATTATTGCCCAATATATATAATTCTTTTTTGGATCTTTTAATGTATTTTTGGTTTACAGTTTAATCCTAAAACCAAAAACTATGAAAGCATTAAAATGGATCCTCCTGGTGATCCTCGTGTTGCTGGTACTTATTGTCGGTATAGGTTATATGATGCCAAAGGAGGTTACGGTAACAACTTCGGAAGAGATAAACGTTCCTCCCGCCAAGGTCTTTCATTTTATTGCGGGCTTTGTCGACCGCACAGCATGGGACCCGTGGATAAAGGACGATACTGCTGCGAAGTGTACTTTCGACATCAAAGCCGGATATGTTGGCTCAAAGTACAGCTGGGAAGGACCTAAGGTCGGTAAGGGGATGATGGTAGTCGATTCTGTCGTACCCGGATCGTATCTTCTCAACAGTGTGTCATTTACTAAGGGTACACCTATTCCTGAGGAATGGACCTTCACTCCCGCTGAAAAAGGAACAAACCTCACATGGACCATCAATATGTCCTCAGGTTCACCCGTCGGGCGTCTTATGAACTCAATGTTAAAGGGCATGATACAGAGGACCATCGACAGCGGCAAAGTCGACCTGAAGAACTACCTGGAGACGCATGAGGTAAAAATGAGCAAACTGTCTGAGATAGGCCTTGAAGAGTTTCCGGCAGTCGAAGCTCTGACTTACTCTGGTGTTGTCACCATGGAAGAGATGCCACGTTTGTTTGGAGAAAGCATCGGTAAGGTGATGGCAGCCGTTCAGGCACAGAAGATTCAGCCACAGGGAACGGTGTTTACTTTTTACTCAGATTATGATGCTGCTACCGGGAAAATGAAAATTACTGCCGGCATACCGGTCTCTTCCGGAGGGAAGACAACTGGAGATGTTGTTGCGGTTAAATACAAGGCCTTCAATGCCCTGAAAGGGTTGCATTCCGGTCCTTATGAAGAATTGATGGGATCATATGAGGCATTGGGGAAATATGCAAAAGAGAATAATATTGAGCTGACCCATGAAGCCGGGGAATTCTACCTGAATGATCCGGGAGAAATAAAGGATCCGACGCTGCTGCAGACATTGATTGCATTGCCGGTAAAGAAATGATTATTCGATGGTCTACGACCATCTCCATTTTTTTATTACCTCATATGCTACAATAATTTGATGGTCTACGACCATCCGGATTATTGCATTTATGTCAATGCTCCATGCTAGCACTAATGCCTATTGCCCATTGCCTACTGCCTGAATAATATTACATTTGCCCGGCAAATTCTCATTAGATGAATTTTGACATCACCCCCGGCGTAAAAGGATTGATCTTTGACCTTGACGGCACACTTGCCGACACCATGCCATACCACTATAAGGCATGGCAGAAAGCCTGCAGCAGATTCGGTATCAGCATGGACACTGCCTTCCTCCAGGAACATACCGGAGCACCCGGCTGGCAGATTGCTGAGGATATTATTGAGCACAGCGGCATGAAGGGAATTATCTCACCGGATGAGCTGATGAAAGTCAAGCTTGACGAATTCTTTACGATGCAGCATAACGTGACGCCCATTGAACCTGTCACAGCACTTGTTCAGAAATATTATGGCAAGCTCCCGATGGCTATAGGCACAGGAGGTCACCGCGAAGCAGTGGAGAAGACGCTCGAGATAATAGGCCTGCGTAAATACTTCGACATCATAGTCACTGCCAACGATGTGACAAAACATAAACCGCATCCCGAAACATTCCTTAAATGTGCCGGGCTGATGAACGTCGCACCTTCATTCTGCGAGGTGTTCGAAGACGGCGACCTGGGTATTGAGGCTGCCAGAAGAGCAGGTATGATTGCCACCGATGTCCGGAGCTGGTACCATTCAGACTGGCGATGAAGTCGAAAGTCCGGGAATCCAGGGAATTGAGGGTTACCAGTGACGGTTCACATACATTGTACGTGCCTTCTCTTGACGATCATTATCATTCTCATTACGGGGCAATAACA
>JADGPV010000192.1 GCA_017882245.1 Bacteroidales bacterium
ATACTTATAGAAATCAATTCTATTCAATATATGTAAGGATGAATAGCTATTATTTGAAGGCTATTTATGCTAATTTTGAAAATCTCACAAGAGTGGTTATATACGATTAAATATGGATAAATTATCCAAAAAGTAGCAATAATCATGATCGATTACTCCCCCTATTCTTACCCTATTAAATAAAAACTCTCTGAATAATTTGATATCCAGAGAGTTTATCATTGTAGATGTACCCGGAGCGGGACTTGAACCCGCACAACCGCAATGGTCACAGGATTTTAAGTCCTGCGTGTCTACCATTCCACCATCCGGGCTATTCAAGGTCTGAAGGTCTAAAGGTCTCAGGTCTTAAGTCAATTGGACCAGTGAACCTCAGATGGCTGCGCTAAGATATGCAATAAAATGTTTCAGGGTTCCAGTATCCCAGTGTTTCAGAGTTATTTCCAACCCTGAAACAATGAAACTATGAAACCCTGCAACTTTAAGATATTAAACTACTTAAATAATATGGGTTCACCGAAGCCTATCTTCTTCAATCCCTTGAGCTGCGTTGCCGCATCACCTACAACAACATAATACATCTTCATCGGGTCAATGTACTTTTGAACAGTCTCATCGAGCTGTGCCTTCGTCAGGCCCCTGAGGTAATCCTCCTCCTGCTTGATATAATCCATAGGCAGTCCATAGGTTGTCATAGTGTTCAGCATCCCCAGCTTGTCATCAATCGTTTCAAACCGTCTTGCGTTCGCCTTCAACAGTGATCCCTTTGTAAAATCAACTGTCTCCTGTGGAACACCTGCTCTGTACTCCTCCATGATATCCTTGAATAGCCGGACTGACTCAAGAGTAGCATCAGAACGAACTGCTGCACTGGCATTGAAGGTTCCATAGCTCTTCATTCCATCAAAGCTGGAATAGGCGCCGTAAGTGTATCCCTTTTCTTCCCTGAGAACCATGAAGAAACGACCGCTTGTCGAACCTCCAAGCATGTAGTTTGCTACTTCAGCCTTATAGTAATCAGGGTTGTCACGTGTCAAAGACAGATTGCCAATACTTATTACAGACTGTTTAGCACCTGGAACGTCAACAAAATATATAGATGGCTTCTCGGGTACAGGTGGAAAAACAAGAGACGGTATGACAACATCCTTTGCCACCCAGCGTTCATTAAGGCCTGAAAAAGCCTTTTCAACCCTGGCCTGATCGACATCTCCCACTATCATGAAGTTGGCAACAGACGGGGAAAGATTCTTTTCATAAAAACCTTTCAGATCATCCATTGTGATTGCTTCGACGCTCTCTGGTGTACCGCTGATGTCTGTTGACAAAACATTGTCAGCCCCTATATTGAGCTTACCGAAAGTAATGTTAGCAAGATAGTTCGGATCTGCCAGGCTTCGTTTCAGATTATTAACCGTACGGGTTTTGTTCAGAGAAAACTGCTCTTCATCCCAGCGTGGTTCAAGCAGCATCTCTTCAACAAGGGCGAGCGTCTTTTCAAAGTTACGTGCCATAGAACTGACAGAAACAGTTATATTCTCTTCCCCTCCCCTGATGTTTATGTTGGCGCCAAGAAGCTGTATCTCCTCCTCAAGTTCCTCGGGAGTCTTGTTTTTTGTTCCTTCATTAAGCATCTGGGCAGTAAATCTGGCAACGCCCGGTTTGCTGATATCATCGAGCAAATGACCACCCTTTATTACAATTGACCATGTCACAAGTGGCAGCTCATGCTGTTCAATACCGTAAACCTTCATGCCATTGGGCACCTCCGTCTTCCATACCAGGGGTAGCGTGATTGACGGATCGGGTCCGAGTACCGGGGCAACCGAACGATCAATTTTGCTGGGTGTTTTAGCAATTACTTCTTCACCGGCAGCTTCAATCTTCATCTGCGTTGCCTTGGTTATATCCTCTTCAACTACACCGGCATTGACTGAACCTTCAGCTACCAGACTGGTTTCACCTTTAGGTACAAAACTGGTCGCAATATAATTTTTCCCTTTGATATAGCGGTTATATACATCCCACACGTCAGCCATTGTGACTCCCTGCATCATCTTAAGTTCTTCAAGCATGAAGTCCGGTGAACCAGCATATTCACTGTACATAGCCAGCATGAATGACTTATACATCACACTGCTCATCATCCTGTAAAAATTCGTTTCAATTCCTGCCTTGATCCTCTCCAGATCTTTCTCTGTGAACTTATCGGTCTCAAATCTTGTAAAAGCTTCAAATACAGCCTTCTCGACATCGTTAAGGCTTGTGGAAGGATTTGCCGTGATATTTATCTCAAACTGTCCGGCAAGCTCCTGTGACTGATTATATGATCTTACGTTTGAGGTAAGCTTCTTCTCTTTTACCAGAACCTTGTAGAGTGGCGATTTCTTTCCCTGGCCCAAAAGCTGTGCAAGAACATCGAGAGAATATGAATCTTTTGTGTACTGCTGAGGAGCGGGAAATACCATTGTGTACTGAGGAGCCTTGGCAAAGCTGTCCTCATGATAAAGCTTCCTGGTTTCGCCAAGAGTGACAGTCATGGGCTTGGGATCAGTAAGCTTCTCACCTGCGGGTATCTCCCCGAAGTATTTTTCTATCAGTGCTTTTACTTCTGCGGTATCATAATCACCGGATACCACGAGAGTTGCGTTGTTAGGAACATAATATTTGCTGTGGAAAGCCTTTACGTCTTCCACGGTTGCATTTGCCAGATCCTGCATCTCTCCGATCACATCCCAGCTGTAAGGGTGACCCTGAGGATACAGGTTTTTCAGGATGACATAATCTGTGAAACCGTAAGGCCTGTTATCAACCCCCTGTCGCTTCTCATTCTGAACCACATTCTGCTGCAGAGCCAGAGACTGGGGAGTCACCGTGTTGCTAAGATAGCCCATGCGGTCAGATTCCAGCCACATAGCAAGCTCAAGCGCATTCTTCGGAACAACCTCGTAATAGATGGTCCAGTCAAAATTTGTTCCGCCATTAAAATCACCGCCAACCTTATCAAGAGATTTCATGAACTCATCCTCTTTGACATTCTCTGAACGCTGGAACATCATATGCTCGAAAAGATGGGCAAATCCTGTCTTCCCGGGAACCTCCCTGCTCGAACCCACATGATAAAGTATTACCAGCGAAGTGATAGGGTCAGATTTGTCTTCATTCAGAATAACCGTAAGCCCGTTATCCAGCTTGTATGTTTCATACGGCAGGGATAATGAAGGTTTTTTGTTACTGCCGCATCCTGCGAGCAAGACCAGCGTGGTTAGCATCAAAAATGTTTTCAGGTGATTTTTCATATTGTTTTGTATTGGAATTAGTAGATTTTATTATTAAGGTTCTAATTTAGAATAAAAAATAACAGCCTGCTCAGTATTAACATTTCTTCACAATAGGGCCAGGTGAACAAATTACTTACTTGTTTGTCTTTTATTCAAGAAACGTTAAACAAAATAAAATATGTTCGACCAGTTTGACCCTGCTGAAGACAAAATGTTGCAGGTTATAGATAACAATGGCAAGGTTATCGGTAAAGAGTGGATGCCGCAGCTCACCAATGAGGAGATGGTGAAGCTGTATAAGGACATGCTGTTTGTCCGCACGCTTGACTTCATGATTGTTTCATACCAGCGTCAGGGGCGGGTCTACACCTACCCCCCAAACTATGGGCAGGAAGCTATAGGCGTGGCTGCGGGTGCGGTTCTGAGACATGACGACTGGCTGGTACCGGCTTTCCGTGAGATGGGAGCATGGCTTGCCAAAGGCGTGTCAATGAAAGAGATATTCATGTTCAATATGGGATTTGAGGAGGGTCTTAAGTTTACTGATGCAAATCATGTCCTGCCTTTCTCAGTGCCTATTGCTTCCCAGCTGCTTCACGGGGCAGGAATAGGGTACGCAATAAAGTATCAGAAAAAGGATGAGGTGGCTATGGCTTTCGTTGGCGACGGTGGCACTTCCGAGGGTGACTTCCATGAAGCCCTGAACTTTGCCGGTGTATGGAAGGTGCCTGTGATATTTGTCATTCAGAATAACCAGTATGCCATCTCGGTACCCGTGAAGATGCAGACAGCCAGCATAAACCTGGCTATAAAATCAAAAGCCTATGGTATAAAAGGCATCAAGGTCGACGGCAATGACATTTTCGCCATGCTGACGGTTTTCAGAAATGCTCATGAATATGCAAGAAAAGAGCAGCAGGCCGTGCTGATAGAGGCATTCACATACCGCAAGGGGGCACATACCACATCCGATGACCCGACAAAATACCGCACCACTGATGAGGAAAAAGAGTGGGATAAGAAAGACCCGTTGCGCCGCATGAAGCTCTTCCTTGAGAAAAATAACCTGTGGTCGGATGCTGAGGAGGAAAGGATAACTGAAGAGTATAAGAAAGAGATTGACAGGCAGTTTTTGGAGACAGAGCAGACTGTCCAATATCCTCTTGAGGATGTATTTAAATATATGTACGAAGAAATGCCGCAGGATCTTCGCAATCAGCAGATTGAGCATGAGAAATTCTTACAGTGGAAAAACGCACGCAAATGAAAGCAATGAATATTGTCAATGCCCTCAATGACGCCCTTGACATCAAACTGACGGAGGATAAGAATGTTGTTATTTATGGTGAAGATACCGGCTTTGAGGGCGGCGTCTTCAGGGTGACTGAAGGACTACAGAAGAAACACGGAGTTGAAAGAGTCTTTGACTCTCCCCTGGCTGAATCAGCCATAGCCGGAACCGCTGTTGGCATGGCCGCAGCAGGATTGCGTCCCGTCATCGAGATGCAATTCTGCGGATTTATCTACCCCGCATTTAACCAGATCATCTCACACATTACAAGGCTTCATAACCGGTCGCGCGGCCGTTATAAGATGCCGATAGTAATACGCCTACCCTACGGCGGGGGTATCAATGCACTCGAGCACCACTCTGAAAGTATGGAGGCAATGTTCGCTCATATTCCGGGACTGAAGGTTGTCGTGCCCTCAACGCCTCATGATGCAAAAGGGCTGCTCATCTCAGCAATAGAAAGTGATGATCCTGTTCTTTTTCTTGAACCCAAGCGTATTTACCGCGCAATAAAGCAGGAGGTCAGCGAAGAAAAATTTTCAGTTCCAATAGGCAAAGCTAAAGTTCTTGCCCCGGGCACTGACGTGACGGTAGTAGCATACGGAGCCATGATACGCGAGGTTCAGAAAGCAATGGTGATGGCGAAGGAAGCTGGATATTCGGTTGAGCTGATAGACCTAAGGACCATTTACCCTCTTGACAAGGAGACTATCGCAGCATCAGTGAAGAAGACCGGCAGGATAATTTTTGTCGGTGAGGAGCCGCGCAGCTTCGGCGTAGGATCAGAGATAATGGCAGTGGCCAATGAGGAGGCTTTCCTACATCTTGAAGCACCACCGAAACGGGTTGCCGCATTTGACGTGATAGTACCCTATCCCCGTGGCGAACATCATTATATGATCACACCTGAGAAGATTTTCTATGAGATTGAACGAACAATAAAATTCTGAAGTGATGAGATATATTTTTAAATTCCCGGATATAGGTGAAGGGCTTACTGAGGGCATCATAATCGAGTGGTACATAGATAAGGGAAATACCGTAAAGGTAGGACAGTCGCTTGTAAAGATGGAAACCGATAAGGTAGTGGCAGACATACCGTCACCACGTGAGGGTGTAGTCGCAGCACGTTATGGCAAGGTCGGGGAGACAATCCATGTTGGTGAGACGCTGGTCGAGATTGATATAGCCGGTGAGGCTGCCGCTGAAGCACAGAAGACTGACAGCGAGATGGTTGATGAGAAAGGTGCCGGCGTGGTGGGCACTATTGAGGTGGCTTCCAACAACGCCTTCCTCCCTGCCAGCGATGAGGGAACTGAAGCCAGGCCTGCTGCTGCAGGTGCTGTACGCCGAAAGGTACTCGCCACTCCTGTGGCAAGGGCAATGGCGCGGGAGATGAACATCGACATTAACCTTGTAACCGGTACCGGCCCTGCTGGCAGGGTGATGAAGAGCGATATACAGAATTTTCACGCTTCCGCGACGGCAAGCAAGAGTACAGTTGGTCAGGCTGACAGACCTGCCGCGAAAGAACTCATTGAAGTGGTACAAATGAGCCAGATAAGGAAGTCGATGGCTAAGAACATGCTTCGTTCAAAGCAGAGCACAGCACACATGACACTCTTCGGTGAGCCGGAAGTGTCAGCCCTCGTAGCAGCCAGGGCAAAATATAAGGAAGAGTACAAAAAGGAAGAGATCAGCCTTACCTTTCTCCCCTTCGTAATCAAGGCTGTAGTTGCTGCACTTAAGCGGCACCGCGAGCTGAATGCAGAGATGGATTTTGAAAAAGGAAATATCATATACAAGAATTATTACAATATAGGTATTGCAGTCAGCACTCCTGACGGACTTTTGGTTCCAGTGATAAAGGATGCCGACAAGCTGAGCATCAAAGATCTGAGCAAGGCTGTTGCAGAGATCGCTGTCAAAGCGCGTGACCGCAAACTGACTTTTGATGAGATGAAAGACGGAACATTTACAATCACTAATTATGGTGCTCTGGGAGGATGGTTTGGAGTACCGGTGATAAACTACCCGCAGGTTGGCATCATGGGTATAGGTCGCGTTAACCAGAAACCCCTGGTTGTTGACGGCGAGATCAAGGTCGGGAATGTAATGCCGCTTTCGCTCTCGGTTGACCACAGGATGGTTGACGGGGCTGAGGCAACGGAGTTCCTGAATGATGTAGCTGCAGGCATTGCTGATCCGCTGTCACTTATAATGAGACAATAATTTAAAACGACTGAGATGGATTATGATCTTATAATTGTTGGCGCCGGGCCGGCAGGATATGTAGCTGCCATAAGGGCAGGACAGGCAGGACTGAAGACCGCGCTGATTGAGAAGAAAAATGTAGGAGGCATGTGTCTTAACTGGGGGTGTATACCCTCAAAAGCAATGCTTGAAAGTGCCAAATACTTTTCAAGACTGTCGATGGCAGCTGACTTCGGCGTAGAAGGCA
>JADGPV010000193.1 GCA_017882245.1 Bacteroidales bacterium
AGTGCGCTTGTTCCTTTACCTTTTGAGCTCTCTATCAGGAACACACCGTCGACTGATTTTACTCTTGTCTCAATATTGGGTATGCCCATACCTGCTGTTTCTTCTGAGGTAAGCTTCTCTGTATCAAACCCGCGCCCGTTATCAAGATATTGCAAGGTAATGATTTTTTGATGGCGGTGAAGGTCCATTTCTATCTTTGATGCACCCGAGTGTTTCATGCCGTTGTTGATCAGCTCACAGGCAACTCTGTACAGTACAACCTCCTTGTCCGGGTCAAACCTTTCCCCTTCCATATTTGTACGGAAGTCGATGGTGACGCTTCTTGTCTGGTTTACCTTTGCTGCGAAGGTGCTGATGGCACTTGCCACACCGAGGTTTGTCAGCACATGAGGACTCAAATTGTTTGATATCTCCTTGATTGTATTGAGAGCCTCGTTGATTACATGATTGGTGTTGCTGAGAATCTCTTTGCCAACAGGATCGGTCACCCGGGGAGTAAGTGCTGAAAGCGACATTTTAACGGTTGACAGTAACGGTCCCAGGCCGTCGTGCAGGTCTTTTGCAAATCTCTTTTTCTCGGTTTCCTCGGTGTTGATTATGGCGTTGAGCAGCCTCCGCTCTGACCTTGTCCGGTCTGTCTCAGCCCTCTTAAGAGAATAGAAAAGCTCCCTGATGAGCACAACTCCTGTTATTGTCATGACTGAAATAAGCACGTTCATCCAGTCATCTGTCATAATGAGTTCAAAAGAAGGTTTGCCCAGGATGTATTCGATGAGCTGTATCACGGTTCGAACTGCCATCAGCACGAAGGAAGCGGAGAGCAGTATCCAGGATAACCTGTACCTGGTGATCTTCATAAACCGGAGAGCAATGCCTGCAGCAATTATCTGCAGTATTATTGAGATGAAAAGGGCGACAAGACGTACCATTGCGGATAGGGGATTACTTTGCAAAAATATGAATTATCAACGGTAAAGCCGGGTAGAAGGTGAGTATATAATAATAAGGTATATAAATAAGAATCCGGGTAGGAGCAGGTGACTCATTATACCAAAAAAGCACCTCAAAATGTCTGACTGATAACCTATTAATAACGCGTTAAAAACTTGTTAATAACTACAAAATGCCAAATCCCATTTAAGTCTGCCCGTAAATGTAATTTAACGATCTGCCTTCAGGGGGTGGGGCATTAATGATAATTACTTCTATTTCAATATATTACAACGAACAACAACCATAAACTTTCTAACTCAACTCAAATTATGCGAAAACTTAAGATCACTTTAATTCTGTTGTCTCTGTTTATAGGGTCAGTGACCCTGTTGGGACAGGTGACTACCTCATCACTTAGCGGAAAGATAACCGATGACAAAGGCGATGCTCTTCCCGGAGCAACCGTTGTTGCCATACACGTTCCTTCAGGAACTCAGTATGCCGCTTTATGCGACAATTCAGGCAACTACCGGATCCAGAATATGCGTATCGGCGGTCCCTATAAAGTTGATGTCTCCTTCGTGGGATATTCACAGGCCACTTATACTGATATTATTCTCCGACTTGGTGAGACATATATTCAGAACGGCCAGCTGAAAGAAACTACCACTTCATTGCAGGAGGTTGTCGTCACGGCCGGACTCAAGAACTCAATCCTGAGTTCCGAACGTGCAGGCACCCAGACGAATGTCAACTCACGTGACCTTGCCAGCCTGCCCACAATCTCCAGGAGTATATTCGACTTTGCCAAGTACACCCCTCAGGCACAGGGTTCCTCATTCGGAGGCAGGGATGGCCGTTTTAATACGATAACTATTGACGGAGCAGCTTTCAACAACAACTTCGGACTAAGCAGCAATCCACTCCCCGGCGGTGATGCACAACCGATAGCCCTTGATGCAATTGAGGAGATCTCGGTGAGTATGGCTCCCTATGATGTGCGTATGTCACAGTTTACAGGCGCAAGCATAAATGCCGTTACACGCAGTGGTAATAATAAGTTTGAAGGATCAGTCTATTCCTATATACGCCCGGAATCATTCACCGGAAGTACTGTTGGCGGAAAAGAAATTGTCGGAGCAAACTCAAGAAGTTCACTGAACTTTGGCGGACGTATCGGCGGCCCCATCATCAAAAACAAACTTTTCTTCTTCCTCAGCGGAGAGTACGGCAAGGACAATGTACCCGGTGTTTCATGGAAACCCAGTACTGACGGCGTATCCAATTCTGATCTCATGATTTCAAGAACCCGTGAATCAGACATGGTTGACGTAAGAAATTACCTCATGGAAAACTATAATTATGATCCCGGTAAATACAAGGATTTCAATCCCTTTAAGATTGCGAATACCAAGATATTGGCACGGCTCGACTGGAACATCAGCAAAAATCACAAATTTACCATAAGGTACAATGATGTTGTGGGTACCTCTGACCAGCAGACCAATGCAAACAGCGGACCTCCAAACAATACCAGGGCATCTGCACGTATCAGCAATCAGTCAATGGCTTTCTCAAATGCCTTCTACGGATTCAAGAACACCGTACGTTCATTGACAGGAGAGCTTAACAGTACTTTTGGTAACAGGTTTTCAAACAAGCTACTTGCAAGCTATACTCACATACAGGATACCCGTACCAGTCCATCCAGCATCTTCCCCTTTGTGGACATCTGGCAGGACAATGATCAGTACATGTCATTCGGGTATGAACTCTTCACATTTAATAACGACGTTCAGAACAATACACTAACTTTTATTGACAACCTCACCATAAACCTTAACAGGCATACTCTTACGGCAGGTGCTTCATTTGACCGTATGTTCTTCCTTAACTCATATATTCGCGAGGGTACTTCTTATTACCGCTATGGTTCCGTGGATGATTTCCTGAATGGCAATGACCCTATAGGCTTCGGTATCACTTACGGTTATAACGGTAATGATGCCCCCGGAGCATCAGCAACATTTGGTTTTGCTTCATTGTACGCTCAGGATGAATGGCAGGTTGTACCAAAGCTTAAGGTAACCTATGGCGTTCGTTTTGAGTATCCGATGTACCTTGACAAACTAATTGGCAATGATGCCATTGCGGCCCTTACTTTTTATGGCGGTGAGCATATGGACGTAGGCACATGGCCTAAAAGCGAACCATTGGTATCACCACGTCTCGGATTTAACTGGGATGTCAGGGGTGACCGCTCGCTGCAGGTACGCGGAGGAACAGGCCTTTTCACAGGCATGCTACCTTTTGTATGGTTCACGAACCAGCCAACCAACGCCGGTGTCATCCAGTCACCCGAAATAGGATGGGGACCAGGGAATGCAAATCTTGTAGGTATGGAGTTTAACCCTGATTATAAGCAGGTTCTGGCAAGCAATCCGACCCTTTTCCCGACGACTCCGGGTTCTTTGCCCAACAACTCAACACTTACCCAGGTTGGCAAGAACTTTAAATTCCCCCAGATTTGGCGTTCGAATTTAGGTGTGGATGTTGAATTACCATGGAACATGATATTTACACTGGAAGGCATGTACTCAAAAGACATCAATGCAGTTCAGCAGGTGAATATCAACCAGGATAATCCTACCGGGGTTCTGTATGGTCCTGATAATCGCTATATATGGAGAGATGTTGATCCTAATGACCCTGCTGAAGCTAAGGTTGTAAACACCGTAGCTGCCGCAACAGAACTGAGAAATACCAAACAGGGCTACCAGTACTCTCTTACCGCAGAGCTGACGAAGAATTTCAGTAAAGGACTGTCAGGTATGTTTGCCTATACCTATACAATGGCAAAAGACATCAGCGCTAACCCAGGATCATCGGCTTATTCGGCATACTCATCCAATACATCAATCAACGATCTTAACGATCCGGAACTGAGCTATTCGAACTTTGCCACTCCTCACAAACTTATTGGCGCTGTATCATATCGTGTTGAATATGCAAAACACTTTGCTACAACAGTATCGCTGGTTTACCAGGGCTATCAGACGGGCAGGTGGACATATGTCTACGCAAATGACCTTAACGGCGATGGCATCTCATCTGACATCATGTATATCCCTAAAGATCCCACTGAGATTACCTTTGCCACATACAAAGGCATGACTCCTGCAGACCAGGAGGAAGCATTCTGGGTTTATGTCAATAACAATAAATATCTCAGCAGCCGCAAAGGTCAGTATGCTGAAAGGACTGGCGACGTGCAACCATGGCTGCACAGGTTTGATGCAAAAGTTCTCCAGGATCTCTTTACGAACTTTGGAACAGATCGTAAATATACCCTGCAGATCAGCGTTGACCTGCTTAATGTCGGCAACATGATCAACGACAAATGGGGCGTATATTGGTATAACTCGCTGGCAACCTATGAAAACGTGAAACCTTTGAGAGTAGCGAGTGCAGGCTCTTCGACCGCAGCTCCTACTTTCAGCCTTAATGCCAATTCACTTGAGAATTGGGAGGACATATCTAAACTCAGCAGGAGCCTAAGTACCTCAAGTACATGGGGTTGCCTTCTGGGCGTTCGTCTTATCTTCTAAAGTATTATAAATCAGCTAATTAAAGAGGCCGGTGAACCGGCCTCTTTTTTTCACACCGCCGGTTTATAAAGTTCATATATCTGTTGATAAAAGAGAAGTTTTATTCTTGTCTCCTCTGACATGCTTGTCTATTTTAGCAAGACCCGTTAATTTTTATCGAAGGTAGATTAAGTAGCTTATTTTCAAACTTTAATATTTCTGCAATATCAATGGGAGATTCATTTGTCCACATACAATCCGTCGCCCCTAACGAAAAGGAGTTGATTAAGAAGGAGGAGAAGAAGTTGAATAAGGAAGAGACGGTTGTTGATAAAAAGACCAGGTCAGCCGGCAACAGTAAAAAAAATACTTATGCTTATGACGAGGCTATAAAGGCAACCCGTGATTATTTCGGCGGTGACGACCTGGCAGCCAAGGTCTGGGCAAGTAAATATGCTCTTAAAGATTCATTTGGCAATCTTTATGAGAAGACACCCGACGATATGCACCGCCGTCTCGCTTCCGAGATACACCGCGTTGAAAAGAAATACCCGAATCCGCTCCCGCTTGAAACAATCTACAGAGCTTTCAAGGATTTCAAATACATAATCCCGCAGGGCGGACCGATGACCGGAATAGGTAATGACTACCAGATAGCGTCACTTTCAAATTGCTTCGTCATCGGAAACCAGGGTGATTCTGACTCCTATGGTGGTATTATGAAGATCGACCAGGAGCAGGTGCAGCTCATGAAACGCCGCGGCGGTGTTGGTCACGATCTCTCCCATATACGGCCAAAGGGCTCACCGGTGCTTAACAGCGCTCTCACATCGACAGGTGTGGTGCCCTTCATGGAACGCTATTCAAACTCAACCCGCGAAGTGGCTCAGGATGGCCGCCGCGGCGCTCTCATGCTCTCAATATCCATCAAGCATCCTGACGCAGAAAACTTTATCGACGCAAAACTTGAGGCAGGAAAGGTCACCGGAGCCAATGTCTCGGTGAAGATGACCGACGAGTTCATGGAGGCTGTTGCCGAAGGAAAGAGTTTCAGACAGCAATATCCCATCAGATCAGAAAATCCAAAATTTGTCAGGGAGATTGATGCCCGCAAGCTATGGAACAAGATAGTCCATAACGCCTGGAAATCGGCTGAACCGGGAGTCCTCTTCTGGGATACCATAAAACGCGAGAGCGTTCCTGACTGCTACGCCGACCTGGGTTATGAGACTATTTCAACAAATCCATGCGGAGAAATTCCTCTGTGCCCGTATGACAGCTGTCGCCTGATAGCCATCAACCTCTTCGGGTATGTCAAGAATCCATTTACACCAGAGGCTTCATTTGATTTCAGGCTTTTCAAGGATCACATTCATCTCTCACAACGGATCATGGATGACATCATCGATCTTGAACAGGAAAAGATCGATGTCATAATAGCCAAGATCGATAATGACCCTGAACCGCCTGAACTGAAGCTGGTTGAGCGCAATTTATGGGCAAATATCCGTCATAAGACCGAAGACGGAAGACGTACAGGAATAGGCATCACTGCCGAGGGAGACATGCTTGCTGCCCTGGGTTTTCGCTATGGAACAAATGAGGCAACAGAGTTTTCCGTCAAGGTACACCGTAACCTTGCCATTGAAGCATACAGATCGTCAACAGAGATGGCTAAAGAACGCGGAGCTTTCCCGATATACAGCAGCGAAAGAGAAAAAGACAATCCTTTCATCACACGCCTGCGTGAAGCAGACCCTGAGATGTACGCCGAGATGGTTAAACATGGCAGACGCAACATAGCCCTGCTGACTATTGCCCCGACAGGATCCACCAGCCTGATGAGTCAGACGACATCAGGTATTGAGCCGGTCTTCCTTCCTTTCTATAAGCGTCGCCGCAAAGTTAACCCCAACGATAAGGATGTCACGGTGAGCTTTATTGACGAGGTTGGAGACCACTGGGAAGAATTTGTTGTCTTCCATCATAAGTTCATTGACTGGATGAGAGTGAATGGCTATGACTACGAAGAGGTCAGGAACATGACTGAGGAAGAGATCAATACGATCGTCGAGAAATCGCCATATTATAAATCAACTGCCAATGATGTCGACTGGGTGGCTAAGGTGCGCATGCAGGGAGCGATACAGAAGTGGGTTGACCACTCGATCAGCGTGACTATTAACCTTCCGTCAGAGGCAAAGGAAGAGCTTGTCTCTGAGCTCTATCTTACGGCTTGGAAAGAAGGATGCAAGGGAGCCACCGTTTATCGCGACGGCTCTAGAGCAGGCGTGCTGGTATCGAACACTGAAGACAAGAAACCGGACTGGTCGCCTGTCAGGCCGAAGGTACTTGAGGCCGACGTGATCCGTTTCCAGAATAGCGAGGAGAAATGGATCGCCTTCGTCGGGCTGAAGGACGGTGTGCCATATGAGATCTTCACCGGTCTCCAGGACGACGAGATGTTCCCGATACCAAAGAGCATAGTAAAAGGAAAGATCATCAAGAACAAGGATGACGCAGGAAACACCCGGTATGACTTCCAGTACACTGACAAGTACGGATACAAGAACACCCTCGGAGGACTATCCCATATGTTCAAACCCGAGTTCTGGAATTATGCCAGGCTTATATCCGGTGTATTGCGTTACGGCATGCCTGCGAAGGATGTTGTTGAGCTGGTGTCATCAATGAAGCTTGACAGTGAATCAATCAACACCTGGAAGAACGGTGTTGAGCGCTCGCTGAAGCGTTATATTCCCAATGGCACAAAGGCCAAAGGCAAGTGCGGCACATGCGGCTCCACCTCACTGGTTTACCAGGAGGGGTGCCTCATATGCACTGACTGCGGCACTTCAAAGTGCAGCTGATAAGAACTTCGGAAGATTTAACTGAGAAATAGATTTTTCTATCTCCTCAGCCGACACTTCATGATCCGGGAGGTTACCCTCGAAGAACTTTTCATATGCTGAAATGTCAAAGTGGCCATGACCGCTGAGGTTGAAAAG
>JADGPV010000194.1 GCA_017882245.1 Bacteroidales bacterium
AAAGGAAAAGGTAAAATAGAAAAAGAGCAGCCCCAATCTTTGTTCTAAATGCTCGCTAATAAAGAAGTGAAGCCTGCACTTCACTTCTCAAGAGAACTACTATAACCCAATCTGAAAACCGGTGATATGCCATTGGAAGGCATACTTTTTGCTTTCTCGCAGGCCGGTCAACACTTAGTTTTATATAGCAAGTTAGGCAAATACTCTGAAATTCATCTCTGTTCAGTGTCAACCCCAGTCCTGACCCGGGATTAGCATTTCCGGAGGATTCCTCCACTCTTGAATAACGATCAAAAACATGTGGTATAAAGTCTTCGGGGATTCCGGTACCGTTATGGGAATGAGTGTACGAGAGGAATTTGGTAAGGAGTTAATTACTACCTTTGGAATGATGCCCTGTTTTTTTGAAAACACTATTAAACCATGTTTTATGAAAAAACTTCCAATCCTGATTATTGCGGTTGTATTTATAACCCTGAATGCCTGCAAAACTGAGACAAAAGAAAAAACAGCTGCCACTGTTATCGATGTCTCTCTCACTGACGCCGAAAAAGCCGGAGGTCTGCTGACGCCGGAAATAATGTGGAAATATGGCCGCATAGGGTCAGTGGTTCTTTCTCCTGACGGATCAACGGTGCTTTATACTGTAACATACTATGACCTTACGACAGAGGCACGCACTACAAATCTCTATTCAGTGCCATCAGCAGGAGGAAAACCTGTGCAGCTGACAACCGGCGGAGGATCAGGACCCCAATGGATTGACAATGGTACAAAAATTGCCTTCGTGGCCGGCGGAAAGGTCATGACTATGAAGCCGGACGGTTCAGAGAAGAAGGAGATTAGCGGGCTTGAAGATTTTGAGATCCTTTCCTTCTCTCCGGCAGGCGATAAGGTCTATTTTACCCGCCGCGTCAAGCTCGACCAGACCGCAAATGAAAAATATGGTTTTCCGAATGCGAAGGTCAGGATCATCAGCGACCTGATGTACAGACACTGGGACACCTGGAGCGACTACTCATACAGCCACCTCTTCATGGCTTCGTTTGACGGTACGGTAATCAGTAACGAAAAGGATCTGATGGATGGACAGAGTTTCGAGACGCCTGACGCCCCCTATTTCGACGAGACAGAGATCAGCTGGAGCCCTGACGGAAAGTATATAGCTTATACCTGCAAGAGGCTTACGGGAAAAGCCTACTCACAAAGTACAAATACAGATATTTTCCTGTATGATGTCACAACCGGGGAAGAAAAAAATATCACTGAGGGCAACATGGGATATGATAAGTACCCCGTATTTTCTCCTGATGGATCAATGATCGCCTACTCAAGCATGGAAGAGGACGGGTATGAGTCAGGCCTTGAGAGGCTGTTCGTTTATAACGTGGTTACGGGCGAAAGAAAATGGATTTCTGAAGGATGGGACTATGACGTTCAGACAATGCAATGGAACGGCAACGGATCAATATGGTTCACCAGTTCGTTCCGCGGAACAAAACCGGTATTTAACATTAACCTTGCTGACGGCAAAATAACGAGGGTGACTGAAGGCGATTATGATATGGGACCCCTGCAACTTCAGAACGGGGTGCTGGTCGCCGGAGTAATGTCGATGTCGAAAGCCACGGAGGTTGCATTTATCAATATGGCTACCGGTGAATTCAAAATGATAACCGATGTCAATGGACCTATCTATGAGAGCATTAAGATTGGCAAGACAGAAGAGAAGTATATCAAAACCAAGGATAATAAGGATCTGCAGATGTGGGTCATTTATCCTCCCGATTTTGATCCTTCAAAAAAATACCCTGCCCTTCTGTTTTGTGAAGGAGGACCTCAGTCTGCACTCGATCAGTTCTGGTCGTACCGATGGAATTTCCAGATTATGGCCGCCAAAGGGTATGTAATATATGCCCCCAACAGGCGTGGTGTTGCAGGATTCGGTCAGGCATGGAAGGAACAGATTTCAGGTGACTATGGCGGCAAAAACATACAGGACTATCTGGATGCCACTGATGCAATGGCCAAAGAACCATACGTTGACAAGGACCGCATGGCAGCTGTAGGTGCAAGCTACGGCGGATATTCAGTGTTCTACCTTGCCGGTGTCCACGAAAAGAGGTTTAAAGCCTTTGTGGCACATTGCGGCGTTTATAACACCATTTCAGAGTACGGCTCAACTGAGGAATACTGGTATGAGAACAAAGACAATGGAGGTGCACCGTGGGATAAACCCCAGCCTCCTGCTTTCAATAAATTTTCACCTCAAACTCTTATTGACAAATGGGATACCCCTATCCTCATCATAACCGGCATGAACGACTTTCGAATTCCATATACCCAGAGCATGGAGGCATTCAATTCAGCGCAGCTTCGTGGTGTGCCGAGCAAACTGTTGATATTTGAGAATGAAACACACTGGGTCACCAAACCTCAGAATGCTGTCATCTGGCAGAAGGAGTTTTTCGAATTCCTGGATACATATCTGAAGTAGCGCAGAGGCGGGTTAGGAGGAATAAAATTATTTCCTTAAAAACTTCACACATGCCGGAGCATTGGTCTTCAGGCTTGGGATGACCTTATCTGATTTGCCTGTATCTATAGAAACAATTGACACCTCATCCGATCTCTCGTTTGCAACAACCAAGAATTTTCCCGAGGGGCTGATAGCAAAACTACGCGGCCAGTTGCCGCTGCAGCTTTGATGTTTGGGCGATGACAATTTGCCATTAGCACCAACAGCAAATGTTACCAGACTGTTGTGTCCTCTGTTTGAACCGTACAATTTCCTGCCGTTGGCCGAAAGGTGTAAGTCTGCACAATAACTCGTATCCTGATATCCTTCGGGCAAAGTGCTGACCGTCTGTTTGACATCGGTAGTATCTGACAGGATATTGAACACTGATATTGTTGAATTCAGCTCATTAATGACAAAGAGATTTACATTTTTTTTATCAATAGCCATGTGCCTCGGTCCGCTGCCTGGTTTGCATTTAAGGTATGGCACATCTTCTGTCATAAGCCTGCCGATTGTTGTGTCAAGCCTTAACTGGTGAATGCTGTTAAGCCCAAGGTCCGATACATAATAAATCTGTTTTCTATGATTATAAAGTGTCATATGCGGGTGAGATCTTTCACCGTAGAAGATAACATCTGTAACGCGTTTGGGTATGCCGTCGGGGTTGAGTCTCACAACCGATACTGACCCGCTGCCGTAGTTGGCCGTTATAAGATATTTGCCGTCGTCTGAAAGAGTAATATGGCATGGACCTCCCCCGCCCTGATTGACGGAGCTTTCGCGGACAAACTGTTTGCGCTCTTCATCCAGGCGAAGTGTGGTTATGCCACCGCCGGGCGACAGGTTAAACGAATCGACCTCGTTTGCAAAATAAACGAGATTGTTTTTCCCGAACGTAAAGTATGAAGGATTGTCTCCCACGGTAAACCCGGATATCATTTCAGCGGAGCCCTTGTCATTAAGAGAGCATAGCATCACATCAGTCTTATTTTCAGCTGAATACCCTGATACAAGAAACAAATTATCACTCTTCTGACATGATGATAATATTACTGTCATTGAAATGAGCATGATTTTGATGGAGTTTTTCATTAGGCAAATTTATTGGGATTATGAACAATATGGATTTTTCTTTTCCATTCAATGAAACCGTACGTTGCCATGAAGAAAAAAATGACATATTGAATTGAGACAAGCATTACACCCCTCATGGCATACATTGCAACGCTCATGATGTTGATCAGTATCCACAAAATCCAGTTCTCGAGCTTCAGCCTGGCGAGCAACAGGGAAGCGACTATACTCATGACTGCAATCATTGCGTCAGTGTAAACAAATGTAGCCCGTTCCGGGAAAAGATCGGGGAGCCACGTATTGATATGTTTCATTACTGTCCCGAGAGCTATTGCCCCGGCTATGATCACTGACAGCCATATCACTCTCTGGTTATGAGTAAGGAGGGTGACAGGCTTCTTCTCACCGCTTTCATCGCGACGCCAGTTATACCATCCGTAGAGTGCGTTGCAGAAGAAGAATAACTGCAGTGCCATTGCGGAATATAGATTTACCTGGTAGAATAATACAAAAAAGAGAACCGCATTGACAAGTGCAAAAAGCCAGGTCAGGATATTACTCCTTGCTGCAAACCACACTGCCGCCAGTCCGGTCAGCGTGGCCAGCAGCTCAAGAAGGCTCATGCGGTAACCGAGGGCTTCGAAAAGGATGTTGTCAATGTCGAACATATGGTCTGAAGGTCTAAAGTTTGAAGGTCTGAAATTTTGTCTTTTTACTTTTGTCTTTTATCTTTACCCACTACCCTGCGCCTTTAGCCATTTCAATCACCAGGTCAGCTTTCTCCTCATCCGACAGCCTCCCGTCAATCCAGTTAATAGTTATGCCCCGGCGTTCCATACCCCTGAACCAGGTCATCTGCCGCTTCGCAAAGCGATGGATCTCAACCTCAAGCTTCTGAGCCATCTCCTCATAGCTCATTTTGTTCAGCAAATATAATGTAACATACTTATATTCAAGGCCGTAATATATAAGGTCGTCGGGATGGATCCCGGCTGCAATGAGCCTCTGCACCTCCTCAATCATCCCTCCCTCCAGTCTCTCCCTTAACCTCAGTGTTATCCGTTCACGTCTTGTCTCCCGGTCAAAGAAAATTCCGGTGACAAGCGGATTGGTGACCGGAAAAGGTTTGTCATCAAATGGGTGTTGAATACAGTAATCTTCTATCTCGATCGCTCTGACCGCTCGTTTGACAGTGTCAACATCTGTTTTGTTATGCAGGTTTTTATACTGTCCAAGTATACCTGTAAGCTCTTCAAGCGACCTGTCTGAGAGTGCAGAGCGCAGTTCCGTGTTAACCGGCACCTGTATCATCCTGTACCCGCTCACGATGCTGTCAACATACATCCCTGAGCCTCCGCAAACTACCGGAAAACATCCGCGCTGATGCATATCACTGCAGACATTGAGGAAATCACGCTGGTATTCATACACATTGTACCTGTAGCCGGCATCAACAATGTCAATAAGATGAGAAGGGATGCTTCTGCCGTCGACAATATAGTCACTCAGGTCTTTCCCCGTGCCGATATCCATCCCACGGTAGACCTGCCTTGAATCAGCACTGATGACCTCACCTCCCAGTTTCGCCGCCACAAGCGCTGCAAGGCGCGTCTTGCCAGTGGCCGTAGGACCGGTGACCACAATGATATCATGTATTGTCTCATTCATCAGAAATTAAAGATAGCCGAAATGAGGTCACGGTATAGCAATTTTACTTAATTTAGCCGCTCATATCCTCAAAGGAGAAATGGACTTCAGGTTTTTATACAACCGTACGAAGTACTTTATTATTAGTCCGGTTAAGGCATGGGAGGTCGTTCACCAGGAGAACAGGCCGATTAAAGATATAAGGGGCAGCTTCTTTCTGCCATTGATTATCCTTGCATCAATCAGTTCCTTTTTTGGCTCCATGTTCTTTATCAACAACACCCTCAAGCCCATGTATTCGGTACTGGCATGCATTAATACCTTCCTTTTTCTCTACCTTGGAGTGTACGCTTCGGCATTCATTGTCAAGGAGATTACCAGGGCTCTTGACCTTGGACATGATTTTGTTGTCGCCTTTAAGCTGGTAGCCTACTCATTGACCCCCATCTTCCTTACGCTTACCATCAGTCGACTCATGGAATCACTTTTATTTATCAACTTGCTTGGCCTTTATGGATTGTACATCTTCTGGACAGGGATGAAGGAGATGGTCAATCCTCAGGAGCACAAGAAGTTGCCCATGCTTATAGCTACGGTTGTTTCAATGTCGATCATATTCGG
>JADGPV010000195.1 GCA_017882245.1 Bacteroidales bacterium
AAGAATTGCATATTTTGTCGCTTTTGTTAATCCATAGGAGCCCAACATCATTACATAGGCATGTGAGATAGTAAGTATATGGCCGCTTCCGAAAGGAGCGCCGGCTACTCCTGAAATACCATGGCTGCCACCTGTGTTTACAAATTTGTGTGATGGCAGGAACTCTGCCAGTTTATCATTCACAAGTATCGGGCCCATGCCGGGTCCGCCTCCGCCATGAGGGATTGCGAATGTCTTGTGAAGATTCAGGTGGCAGACGTCTGCCCCGATATGCCCCGGGTTCGTCAATCCGACCTGTGCATTCATATTTGCACCATCCATATAAACGAGACCTCCGTTTGCATGGATTATTTCTGACATCTCTTTGACTCCTGCCTCAAATACACCATGAGTGGATGGGTATGTTATCATAAAGCCTGCGAGGTTATCCTTATGATCGACAGCTTTTTTCTCAAGATCCGAAATATTTATATTACCCTTTTCATCGCATTCAACTATAACTATCTGCATGCCTGCCATTGCAGCACTCGCCGGATTAGTACCATGTGCTGACGAAGGTATAAGGACTACTTTTCTATTTTCTTCACCTCTGGTAAGATGATACTCCCTGATAACCAATAATCCTGTATACTCCCCGGCTGCTCCTGAATTGGGCTGAAATGAGATTGCTGAAAACCCGGTTATCTCTTTGAGGGCCTCTCCCAATTCATCCATGATCTGGTAATATCCCAGTGCCTGATCCTTCGGAACAAACGGATGAATATTCCCAAACTCCGGCCAGCTCATAGCAAACAGTGAGCTTGCCGGATTAAGCTTCATCGTACAGGAACCAAGTGAGATCATACAGTGAGTAAGGGAAAAGTCTTTCCTTTCCAGCATCTTGACATATCTCATCATATCTGTTTCACTGTGGTATCTGTTGAAAGCGCCTCCTTTTAAAAAATCAGACTTCCTGAGGAACTTTTCTTCCAGTATTTCACAGTGACAATGAGAGGTAATCTTAACAGGTTCTTTCCCTGCCGCCTTTAGAAAGATATTTACAATTGTGTCAATTTCTTTCAGTGTCGTTATTTCATCGGTGCTGATAATAACAGAACCATCATCCGGATAAAAGAAATTCATTTCTTTTTCAAGTGCCAGCTTTTTAATTGTCTCTATTGAAACACCTGCTCCCGGATTTATATTTAAAGTATCGAAGAAAACAGAATTAACCTGTCTGATTCCTGATTCACTGAGATTAAAATTTACAGTACAGGCGGCATTATGTATATGTCTTGCAATATTCTTCAACCCTTCAGGTCCGTGATACTGGGCATACATACCGGACATTGTGGCAAGAAGCGCCTGGGCGGTACATATATTTGAAGTAGCTCTCTCACGTTTAATATGCTGCTCTCTGGTTTGCAAAGCCATCCTCAGGGCACTGCTTCCCTGAGCATCAACCGAAAGTCCAATTATTCTGCCCGGCATGCTACGCTTGAGTTCATCTTTCGTTGCAAAATATCCGGCATGAGGACCGCCAAAACTCATAGGCAGTCCCATTCTCTGACTGGAACCTACAACTATGTCAGCGCCCCATTCTCCGGGAGGTGTCAGAAGCGCAAGGCTCATAAGGTCCGCAGCGACACCGACAAGTATACCGGCTGCATGAGCCAGTTCCGTAAATGCTTTATAATCCCTTACATGTCCTGAAGCGGCCGGAAATTGTACAAGCGATCCAAAATAAGATCCGTCAAAAACAGCAGTGGTGTACTTTCCGATAACCAGCTCAATTCCCAGGGGTTTGGAACGGGTAACAATCACATCAAGTGTTTGGGGAAAGATATCCTCATCTACAAAAAACTTATTGGCGCCTGCTTTAACCGATGCTCTGGATCGGGCGTTAAACATCATTATCATAGATTCTGCGGCTGCCGTTGACTCATCAAGCAAGGAGGCATTTGCAATCTCCATCCCGGTAAGCTCAATTATCATTGTCTGGAAATTCAGAAGAGCTTCCAGTCGTCCCTGGGATATCTCAGCCTGGTAAGGAGTATATGACGTATACCAGGAAGGATTTTCAAGAACATTCCGGATTATGACTGAAGGCAGGGCAACACCATAGTAGCCCTGACCGATGAATGAACGGAACATTTTATTTTTTTGACCGATTGACTTAATCCGGTTAAGATATTCGAATTCGCTCATTGCTTCCGGGAGCCGGAGAGGCTTTTCAAGCATTATTGAGGCGGGAACAGTTTTCTCAATAAGCTGGTCCAGCGAACCGACACCTATAATCTTCAACATCTTGGGCAGATCATCCTCCCGAGGTCCATTGTGCCGGTTAACAAACTTATCTGATAACATATATTTTTAGTTAAAATTCAATACTTCAATTTTTGGTTATTTAGACACTATTGCCTTAAACAATCTGAATATCAAATTATTTACGGGGCAATTTGATTTTCTTCTCACCCTTTAGTGATGGGGTAAAAGAAGAAAATCAATGCATTCGTAAGTTTAAGAACAAGAATCCAAAATTAACAGGATTTTAATCATGAAAAAAAGGATTCGTTTTCATTTCCTTATCAATAGAAGTTTCATTGCCATGACCCGAATAAACAATTGTTGCCGGAGGAAGAACAAATAGTTTCGTAGTTATGCTGGTAATGAGCGTATCATAGTTCCCTCCCGGGAGGTCTGTCCGGCCGATGCTGCCTGCAAAAAGAGCATCACCTGTAAAAACACACCCATTTTTCTCGCTATAGAAGGCGAGGCTGCCTGAGGTATGTCCCGGAACAAAAAGTGCACGAAGCTTTTCATTCCCGAAAGTAACAATTTGATTATCTGATATAAACCCGGCAGGTTCCGGTGGCTCATCCATGGCTAGTCCAAAAAGCAGA
>JADGPV010000196.1 GCA_017882245.1 Bacteroidales bacterium
TCGTCTGTTGTGACCACAATGACTTTAGCTTTTGATGAAGGTGTCGAGATCAGCTGGTCTCTTCCCTTTGTTGCCCGGTTAATCTCATCATCAATCTCAATCCCCAGAAACTCCATTCCGGTGCAGATCATCTTCCTGGCATTGCAGTCATTCTCGCCAACACCCGCAGTGAATACAAGCAAATCGAGACCATTCATGGCTGCGACATATGCACCGATGAACTTTTTTATCTTATAGGCATACATGTTCAGGGCCAGGATAGCCTTCGGGTTGCCTTCGCCGGCAGCTGCCTCGAGGTCACGCATATCAGATGAGAGTTGTGATATGCCGAACACGCCACTTTTCTTGTTGATCAGATTACTTACTCCTCCAACACTAAGCTCCTCTTTATCAGCCAGATAAAGCAGCACGCCAGGGTCCACCTCACCGGTGCGCGTACCCATAATCAAGCCGTCAACGGGAGTAAATCCCATGGAAGTGTCAATTGATTTGCCGTGTTCTATAGCCGTGATGGAGGCGCCGTTGCCAAGATGGCAGGTGATTATCTTTGTATTGCTATAGTCCATATTCAATAATCTGCAGGCCTTTTCCGCGACAAATCTGTGACTGGTGCCATGGAAACCATATTTGCGGATCCCGTATTTTTCATAATATTCATAAGGAATTGCGTACATGAATGCATAATCAGGCATTGTCTGATGGAACGAGGTGTCAAAGACAGCTACCTGGGGTATGCCCGGAAGCAGTTTCTCGCATGACAGGATGCCTTTCAGGTTTGCAGGATTGTGCAAAGGGGCCAACTCACTGCATTTCTCAATATCCCTTTTGACAGCGCTGTCAATAAGCACCGATTCCTTGAAGTTTTCGCCCCCCTGTACAACTCTATGCCCTACTGCCTTTATCTCGCGGATGTCTTTAATAACGCCGTGCTCCGGATTAACGAGTGCTTCCATCACCATATTGATCCCTACAGTATGATCGGGAATGTCCAGAATAACCTTATAAGGGTCCTTCCCTGCAGGCTTATGCGTGAGTATTCCGTCAGTGAGACCGATGCGTTCCAGAAGGCCTTTGGCAAGAACCTCAGAACCGTCAGACATATTAAACAGCTGGTACTTTATGGAGGAGCTGCCGCAGTTAAGAACAAGGATCAACATTATTGTAAGTCGTTATTTATTTATACCTGCCGCCTGATTCGCAGCAATAGCAATTACGTTAATTATGTCACTTACCGAGCAGCCCCTTGAAAGGTCGTTAATCGGTGCTGCCATACCCTGTAAAATCGGGCCGATAGCCTGGGCATGTGCAAGGCGCTCAACGAGCTTATATGCAATATTGCCGCATTCAAGGTTCGGGAAGATCAGCACATTTGCTTTACCTGCGATCTTGCTGCCGGGAGCCTTTCTCTGGCCAATAGATTCGATGAGAGCTGCGTCAGCCTGCAGCTCACCTTCGAACATGAACTCAGGAGCCATCTCCTTGGCCAGCTTCGTGGCGCTGACAACCTTATCCACCATCTCATGTTTTGCACTTCCCATAGTTGAGAAGCTAAGCAGTGCGACCTTCGGTTCAACGCCAACCAGGGTTTTTGTTGTACGAGCCGTGCATACAGCTATTTCAGCGAGTTCTTTGTCAGTGGGATTCGGATGAACGGCCCCGTCAGCAAAGACAATAACCCCGTCAGCACCAAACTCCTTGTCTTTCAATATCATGATGAATGCGCCCGAGACAACAGAGATGCCCGGTGCGGTTTTTACTATCTGTAAAGCAGGTCTCAGGACATCACCGGTCGTGTTGCGCGCTCCGGCTACCTCACAGTCAGCGTCACCGTTCTTTATCATCATTACTCCAAGATACAGAGGATCTTCTATGAGTCTGGATGCCTCCTCCCTGGTCAGTCCTTTGCTTTTGCGCAGCTCAACCATCAGATCAATGTATTTATCCTTCATCGGATGACTTACCGGATTGATGATGGCAGCCCTGTCGATATTCTTTAGCCCGAGCCTGTCTGCCAGAGCCCTGATCTCTGCAGGGTCTCCCAGAAGAGTTACGCGTGCCAGGCCTTCAGCTATAACGGCATCTGCCGCCTGAATGGTTCTTTCTTCGGTTCCTTCGGGTAATACAACTCTTTTGTTATACCTTCTGGCATTCATTCTGATCTTCTCGAGCAATTCCATTGTAAATCAATAATTTAGTTAAGTAATCACGATGGGTTAAAAGTACAAAAAAAGTGTTATAGCACAATTGTTACATATATGATTATAATCAGGATTTAAATATTTTAGATACTTTTTTTTCAAAATGGTCCTTAAAGGGATGGGCTGTGAGTGCAATTCTATATTTTTGACCAGATAATTTACGGCAGATGCAGATTAATTTTACGGTGAGAGACCTGGAGGATCTCAAAGCTTCATGTATTGGCGAAATGAGGATTGACAGAGCCTCAAAGCTTATGTATGCCACTGATGCCTCTATATACCGTGAAGAACCTTGTGCTGTCTTTTATCCTGCAGGCACTGATGACCTGAAAGAGATACTGTCATTTGCTGTAGCTCATGAAGTAGGGATCATTCCGAGGGCTGCCGGTACTTCCCTGGCAGGCCAGGTAGTAGGATCCGGAATAGTGGCTGACATGTCGCGCCATTTCGGGCGTATAATAGAGATAAACAAGACCGAAAAATGGGTAAGGCTTGAACCTGGCGTGGTTCCGGATGAGCTGAATGCAGTCCTGAAAAACGAAGGACTTCTCTTCGGTCCTGAAACATCCACATCCAACAGGTGTAATATCGGCGGTATGATCGGCAACAACGGATGCGGATTGCATTCAGTCGTTTACGGTTCTGTCAGGGATCATATTATCGAGGTGAAAGCTATACTACACGATGGTGCTGAGACGGTTTTCGGTCCTTTAACCCCTGAAGAATTCACCCGGAAGTGTTCTCTGGCCGGAGCCGAAGGCAATATTTACAGAGAAATAAGAAGCATGATGGACGATAAGGTCAACAGAGATTCCATCATGAATGATTATCCGGAAAAAAACATCCCCAGGCGGAACACCGGCTATGCCCTGGATGACCTGCTTTACAGTGAGCCATTCACGCCCGGAAGCGGAAAGCCTCTTAATCTTGCAAGGCTGATAGCCGGATCAGAGGGTACACTGGCTATTGTCACGGAGGCTAAGCTTGGCCTTGTTCCCCTGCCTCCTCCGGTCAAAGCTCTTTCCTGTGTACATCTGCGTAGCCGGAATGAGGCATTTGCGGCTAATCTCATCGCCCTCAAACATAAGCCATGGGCTGTGGAACTGATGGATCAAAGAATATTGGCTCTCGCTGACAAGGTTGAAGGACAGAAGAGGAACAAGTTCTTTATTGAGGGTGATCCCGGTGCATTGCTTCTTGTGGAATTCTGTGCCATTCAGGCAGATGAGATTAAGGCAATTGCTGCTGCCATGGAATCTGAGATGAGATCAGAGGGACTGGGATATGCTTTTCCCATTATGTGGGGAGGCGATGTTAAGAGAGTATGGGACCTGCGCAAAGCAGGTCTCGGAATTCTGTCAAACATACCCGGCGATGCCAAACCCATTTCTCTCATCGAAGACTGTGCAGTTGCTGTGGAGAAGCTGGGCGACTTCGTGACTGATATAGAAGAGATGCTTGCTTCGTACGGGAAAGAATCTGTTTATCATGCACATATAGGGACTGGTGAGCTGCATATCAGACCGCTTATAAACCTGAAGGATCCTGAGGAAGTTAAGCTGCTGCGCACGATCGGCGAGAAGACCGCCGTCATAGTGAAAAGGTACAAAGGATCAATGAGCGGTGAACATGGCGATGGCCGCCTCAGGGGCGAGTTCATACCTATAATCATTGGAGAGCATAACTATCTTCTGAACAAGAAGATAAAGAGTTGCTTCGATCCTCATGGCATCCTTAATCCGGGGAAGATTGTCCATACACCTCCAATGGATACATCACTGAGATATGTTCCCGGCAGGCCAACTCCTGATCTCGCGACATGGTACGATTTTTCAGCTGAAGGCGGTGTGGTAAGGGCTGCTGAGAAGTGCAACGGGTCAGGTGACTGCCGGAAGAGCAGCGTCATCGGAGGCACGATGTGCCCCAGCTACATGGCAACAGGTGATGAACGTCTTACTACCAGGGCAAGGGCTAATATCATCAGGGAGATGCTCTATTCAGAAAAGCATAACCCCTGGGACAGCAGGGAGATGTATGAAATCCTTGATCTCTGTCTTGCGTGCAAGGGATGCAAGAGCGAATGCCCTTCAGGGGTTGATATGGCCAAACTGAAATCGGAATTCCTTCAGCATTATAATGACTGTAACCGGCCAACCCTGCGAAGTATGCTTATTGCCTCCCTCCCGCAGATTTACAAACTGTTTTCCTTTATGCCCGGTATCTTTAACCTCTTTGCATCAAACAAACTTACTTCATTGACCATCAAAAAGATAACCGGATTTGCCCCTTCCCGCAGCATACCTCTGCTTGCTCCGGTCACCTTCAGAAGATGGCTGAAAGAGAACCTTTCCGGTCTTAATCCTGCCCGACCCATTGGTGAGCTTTACCTCTTTGCAGATGAATTCACAAACCATAATGATACCCTGGCAGGCATCAGCGCAGTCAAGCTGCTGACCGGACTGGGTTACAGGGTTCTGACGGTAAAGCATTCTCCAAGCGCCAGAACATACATATCCAAAGGATTTCTGCGCAATGCGAAGAAACTGATAGTAAATAACATTGAGGTCTTTGCACCGCTTATTAATAAAGACACACCGCTTGTGGGTATTGAACCTTCCGCTGTGCTTGGTTTCAGGGATGAGTTCCCGGACCTGGCGGGCGAAGACTACCGTAGTTTAGCTATGAGGATTGCAGAGAATACGCTATTGTTAGAGGAGTTCCTGATCAGGGAATTCAAAAAAGGAAAGATATCGCGTGACATGTTCAGCAGTGACAGTACTGAAGTGCTTGTCCACGTTCACTGCCAGGAAAAAGCCATAACTACTTCAGAGCCACTCATTCAGGCACTGAGTATTCCTTCAGGCTTCAGTGTCAGGGAGATACCGTCAGGATGCTGTGGTATGGCCGGCGCCTTTGGCTATGAAAAGGAACACTTCGATCTATCACAGAAAGTAGGTGAGCTTGTTCTTTTCCCTGATGTCAGGGCGGCATCGAAAAATGTAATTATAACTGCACCCGGGACAAGCTGCAGGCACCATATAAAGGATGGGACGGGCAGGATTGCCTTGCATCCGGCGGAGGTGCTTTATGCTGCGCTCAAGTCGAAAGTCTGAAAGTCTAAAGTCTAAAGCAGGGCGAAGGGATCTGCATCACGCCAGACGGGCATGTCTGCCCGGTAACTGTCAATAGCTTCCCTGAAGAGGACAGCAGAGACA
>JADGPV010000197.1 GCA_017882245.1 Bacteroidales bacterium
AAGAGTGTCAGTGGCAAATTCCACGGATATTTTATTTATACTGTCTGTAACCACTCTTCCCTGCACCGGCCAGGCAAGCCTCAGGGCGGGGTCACCAAGCAACAGGAAATTACGTTTGTTCATCCCGATGCCTGAATTGATCTTGGCAAGTCTGATTATATCTCCTAGCCTCATTGAGCGTCCGTCAGGAGCTGTCGCAAAAGCATAGTCGATTATATTGCGGTTAAGGGTGAAATTAGGTGCCGAGTAAACGACTCTGGTCGTACTCATCAATGCTATGCCGCCTCCGTCAGGATTGAGGAGCACCATCTCTCCGGCTGAGGTTTTCGGCGAGATCTGTCCGGTTGCCTGGTTGATATCCACATCATCAAACCTTGAGAACTCGCAGGTAGCAGTGATAAAAAGCGGCAGCATATTCTTATTCTTCCATGAATTAATGTCATTGGTTCTCACTACTCTTTCATGAGCAAGGCCTAACTCACTGCCATGACCGACATAATTAAAGATCAGGCACCCGGCTGCAATGCGGTCATTGATGGCTTTGACGACATCAGGGTATGAATCGCCGGTAACCGTTGTAACCTGCCGAAAGGCATCCAGATAGATTTTTTCAGTCACGAGCGGAGGTGCTGCCTCTGTTGCAGCTGCAGAAAGACTCTCTGCATCCATCATATGAAGGTTGGAATCTTCATCATCGGCTACCATACAAAGAATATTGCGCCATGAACCCAGTGCATCACTGTCCAGGTAAGAGGCTACCTTGCGTACCATCACACCTGCAGCAGCTGTATCAGCCGCAGGCAGCCGCCCGATCCCGATATCCAGAAATCCGTCCGCCTCCCCTTCGCCATCGTCGAGAAGGCCGTAGAAATCGTCTGAAGTGAAAGAAAGAACTCCCACATAAGAATTTTCCGACTGCCATGTCGGGATATATGAAGTATTCTGAGGAGGAGGCGTCTTGTTCTCATAGGATCCGTCACCGAAAAGGAGGAGGTACTTCAGGGGAGAAGCACTTTCAATTCCCCGGTCCCGGATCATCCTGACAAAATTCCGTATGGCTGCTGCATCGGGTATCCCTCCGGAGAACTCATTATAGATCTGTCCGGGGGTCACAATTATTGAAGTCGTTCCGTCATCAGCCATATGAATTTCAGCAAGCCGGCGTGCGTATTCTTCAAAGAGCGGATGTGTAACAATGACCATGTCAGCCGGATCGAACGAATGAAGATCCTGGTTGGGTACCGGATGCTTGTCAACTAAAGGCCTCATAACCTGACTGGCAGCAAAGGCAATAAATTTTCTCAGGCTGTCTGTTGCGGCAGTGAAAACCGTATTACCGGCTGAAAAAGATGTCTCCAGAATCTTTGGTGCAAATGGATCTGTGACGTCCCATACCTGCAGCGATGAAGATCCTGAAACAGTGAATCGGGTTATGCCAGCTGGTGCCACGCTTCGGCTGTCAGTTATAAAAAGCTGCTTGTCAGCATATTTCAGTTGTGCCCTGGCAAAGAAATCAACATAATCAATATAACCTGTGGCAGCCAGGTTGGCGTTATTGGTAAAGGTAAGAGTGAATGCCGGTGTTGACGAAGCCGGCAGGCATGAATCTTCTGCAACAACAATGGTGGCGTAAACTCCGTTGAGGTCAGTCAGGTTGACCGGTGGTACTGAAATTGTTTTTAGTTCTGTCGGGCCCTGCCTGAGCGTGAACGAGCTTTCAGTGTCTGAACGTCCCAGAACCCTGACGGTGTACTTTATTCTTTCGGTCAGGATGATGTTTTCAAACTGCGGACTGACATTGTTTTCAGTGCCGGGGATGACCTGCTGGTACCATTCTCTTCCCGAGCTTATCAGGTTGATCAATTCCTTTTCATGCCTTGACTGGACGTCACCTGATGACGACACCTGGTTGAATGGTTCTGAGGGCGCCTGCTCTCCTGCAATATGTGCAGCGTTACCTGGCATTGACGTAATAAAATACCAGGCAGTGTCAGAATAGTAGTGTCTTTTGTACTTATAGCTTTCTATGGTTTTATCATAGATCCATCTGTGCGTGCCTTCGGCATAGAAGAGCAAATAGTCACCCTCATTGAAGATACCGTCGCTTCCTGTCTCAGTTTTAAAAGCTATTTTCCTAAGGTCATCTGGTGCGCTGCCGTCGTTATAGAATGAAAGCTGTCCCATATTGTTGCCATAGAGCGCGGCTGCTGACGGGTCGGTAAAACCCATGTCCCTGATCTGGGAGTAGTCTATACGGTAGATCCCGGGTTCTGTCAAGGCGAGTCTGATCCATTTGCCCTGCTTCAGAACAGATGAGTGCACATAATCCTGTCCTGCGGCAAAGATCGCCGGCAGCATAGCTAAAGCTGTGATCAGGAGGTTTTTTATTCTCATCAGCGCAAAGATAGTTAAGAGGATTATCTTTACTCCCGGAAAGACGGGTATTCAGATAAAATATTAACGTCACTGACCCGTTGATATTGCTGAAACAGAACCATGAGCCTCAGAAACAGGACGACCATAATGATGCTTGTTTTTTTCGGACTGACCGTCAGGGGTCAGGACACCTGGTACGGGACAATATCGGGTCTGCATTTCATGTACAATCCGGCCTATACCGGTACAACCGGTCTCCCGGTGATGAACGTCTCGTGTTACTCTTTCCTGCCGGCCAATAATTTCGCACTCAGGTCAGGTTATGCGTCTTTTGATACTTATTTCCAGGGGTTACATGGAGGGGGAGGCCTTTGGGTCTCTGACGATATGCTTGGTGAGATCATGAACGACTTCAGGGCAGGAGGAAGCTATGCGTATCATCTGAGGGCAGGGAAAGATCTCTTTTTCAGCGCAGGTCTGACGGCTTCCGTGGTCAGCCGCGGTGTGAAAGCAGGAGCTGTCATTTTACCCGGCGATATAGACCCCTTCAGTGGCTTCGGTGGCACGCAGTCGGAGTTTATTACGAACGCAAGCATGACAGCTTTTGACATCGGAACAGGCATGACAATTGCAAAGGGATCATGGTACGGAGGAGTCTCCGTCATGCACCTGACACAGCCATGGCTGAGTGATGTACATCAGAGTTATAACCGGCTCAGAAGGCTTTATACACTCAGTGCCGGAACATCGATCACTCCCGGCAACGGAGAATTTAGTTTGAATCCATCAGCAACGCTGTTTGTCCAGGCAGATAATGTCATTATATATTTAGGAACGGAGGCACTTTACCGTAATCTGATGGGAGGAATGGCATTCTGGCATGCCGGATCGGGGTTTACTGCCGCCGAGCCATCCCTGGGATGGGATACTGGTTTGGCAAAGATCATATTATCATATAGTTATGTACTGTCCGGTGGTGATACGGCATTTAAAGGCACGGCTGTTGTGAAGGCAGGACTTTCAATTTGTTTCAAATATGTTGAAAAAAGTACGGCCATACACATAATAAAGTTACCTCGTTTGTAGTTATTTTGGTGCAGCAATTAATGAATGATATTTTTATATATTTGAGAATTAATCATGTTAACATAATTTGGCCATGTATAAACTGAGAGCTTTACCGGTTTTTGTAGTTGTTGCCCTTTTCCTTTTTTCATGCAAGGGAGGAAAGCAGGACAATGTATCTCCGACTACAGGCTGGAGTTACCGGGATCCTAAATCGAGTGACGTGAATGACCTTGGCTATCCCATAGGGGAAGCATCGGAGCAGATCACGGGCCCCAACCTCGTACTTATTGAAGGAGGAACATTCACCATGGGAAGGGTTGAACAGGATGTGATGTTCGACTGGAATAACGTACCACGCAGGGTCACTGTATCCTCTTTCTATATGGATGAAACTGAGGTCACCAACCTGGATTACCGTGAGTATCTCTTCTGGCTGAGACGTGTTTACAGTGATTATCCCGAAGTGCACCGCCGTGCTCTTCCCGACACTCTGGTATGGAGAAGTCCTCTTGCTTTCAACGAGCCATATGTTCAGTACTACTTCAGACATCCTTCATATAATACTTATCCTGTTGTCGGAGTGAGCTGGCTGCAGGCCAATGACTATTGTGTATGGCGTACAGACAGGGTAAATGAGCAGATACTTCTCGATGATAAATGGCAGGAACCTAATGTAGAACAGTCAGGAGCCAATAACTTCAACACGGAAGCATATTATGCCGCCCAGTATGAAGGTGTCCCGGGACAGAGGGTTGATGAGCTTCACCCGCGGGTACGCCAGGAGGATGGTATCCTTCTGCCGCGCTACCGCCTGCCGACGGAAGCCGAATGGGAGTTTGCAGCATATGGCCTCAGGGGTAACACTTTTGAGGAGAGAATTTATGAAAGAGCTATCTACCCGTGGGACGGACACAACGTACGTAACTCGGCACCGAAATACAGAGGTGAATTCATGGCCAACTTCGTTCGCGGACGCGGTGACATGATGGGTGTGGCAGGGAATCTTAACGATGCCGGTAGCATAACAGTTGACGTAAGATCATACTGGCCCAATGACTATGGTCTTTACTGTATGGCAGGTAACGTAAACGAATGGACACAGGATGTTTACCGTCCGCTCTCTTCAGAGGATGTTGATATGTTCAACCCCTTCAGAGGTAACGTATTCACTGATCTAAGCCGTGATGCGAACGGTCAGGTGGTTGAGAAAGACAGACTCGGGAGACTGCAGATAGATACTGTCAAGCCTGACGATGTTGCCAACAGGTTTAACTATCAGAAATCAGACTACCGGAATTACCTTGACGGAGACGTAATCTCAGGCATCTCATCTAGCCTCGAGTGGGCAGGCGACAATGAACCTCCACAGACGGAAAGAATGTATGCTCAGAATGAAACTGACAACGATTTTGTTACTCTTATAAATGACAAGGCCAGAGTAATAAAAGGAGGATCATGGAAAGACAGAGCCTACTGGCTCAATCCTTCCACACGCCGTTATCTTGATCAGGAAGCATCGCGCGATGACCTCGGGTTCAGATGCGCAATGATCAGGGTGGGAAGTCCTTCCGGATTGTAATAATCAAGTAGTTAAAATGATACCGGGCCTCATTATGCATAATAATGAGGCTTGTTTTTAAATAACCATGGAGCTGAACGAATTATACACTTTAGTCCGCAATTCTAAAGGCATTACAACAGATTCAAGGTCTGTCAGCGAGGGTCAGGTCTTCTTTGCTCTCAGAGGCCCCAGCCATGACGGTAACCTTCACGCTGCTGATGCAGTTAAAGCAGGTGCAGCTGTGGCGGTAGTCGATGACCCTTCACTCTCAGGGGAGAGATTCATTTTTGTTGATAATGTCCTTAACACGCTTACCATGCTTGCCACTCATCACCGCAGGACACTCACAATTCCTGTTATCGCAATTACGGGCTCCAACGGCAAGACTACAACCAAGGAGCTTATAACTGCTGTTCTCTCCAGAAGCAAAAGAGTTCACAGCACAACAGGCAACCTTAATAACCATATTGGCGTGCCGCTAACCCTACTGAGCGCACCTGACGACACAGGCTTTATGGTTGTCGAGATGGGAGCCAACCATAAAGGGGAGATAGCAGCACTTTGCAGGACAGCAATGCCCACACACGGCATTATCACAAATATCGGAAAGGCACACATTGAAGGATTTGGATCGTTTGACGAGGTAAAGGCAGCCAAGTCAGAACTGTATCAATGGCTCGCCGGGAACGGAGGGATTGCCATATATAATGATGCCAACGACATACTGAAAGAACTTGTCTTAAAAACAGGACCAGGCAAAGCACCTTATTCGCACCCGGCAGGCATAAAACTGACAGCAGATGTTACTGATGGAGACAGCATGTTTCTTAATGTCAGGACATCTTTCGGGGGGAATGAATATCCTTTCGCAACCAATCTTTTTGGTTCTTACAACATAGATAATGTGAGGGCTGCCATGGCTACCGGCATCTTTTTCGGAGTTCCTTTCAGTGATATAATTGATGCCATCTCATCGTACAAGCCAGTCAATAATCGTTCCCAGGTGGTTGATACCGGAAGGAACCTGCTTATTTGTGATGCATACAATGCCAATCCCTCGAGCATGAAAGAGGCTGTCTCATCCTTTGCGGCGCTGAAGGCTGCAAAAAAAATGTTTATCCTGGGTGATATGCTTGAGCTGGGGTCTGAGAGCAGGGCCGGACACGCTGCCGTGATAAATCAACTGAAGAGTCTAGGGGATGCCGAGATAGCCCTTGTCGGTCCGCGTTTCATGGAGGCTGCCGGGGAAATCCGCGCGCATCTGTTCAGATCATCAGACGAGATGAGTGAGTGGCTCTCCTCAGCACGCCCCGAGGGATATACGATCCTTGTAAAAGGCTCGAGGGGTATGACGCTTGAAAAAATATATCCGTTATTATGAATTTCCGGAGAGATTGATAACAACAATCTCCGGCCGTGTGCCAATGCGCATACGCGGACCCCATATACCAAATCCTGACGAGACTATTACATGAGCTTTGCCAAACCTGGCATGGCCATAGCTTAGCTCGAACATCTTTCTGGCAATAGCGGAAATTGGCCATATCTGGCCGTTATGTGTATGGCCGGAAAGCTGAAGGTCAACTCCTGTATTGGCCAGCTCCGCCAGTCCATACGGCTGATGGTCAAGCAGGATGACCGGACATGAAGTATCTGTCATGGCCAGAAGACTGTCGAGTGATGCCCTTCCCTTGCCGCTGGCGAATCCCTGCATGGCCGTTCTGTCAAGCCTCCCGACTATCTGAACCCCGTTAGCGAGTTTCACAACCTCGTCCTTGAGAACCCTGATGCCTTTGCCTTCAATATACGGTACTGACTTTTTAAGATCACCCATATACTCATGGTTTCCGGTAATGGCATACTTCCCGTAAGGAAGATCAGGGAAAGTCAGGTAGGAGAGAAGGTCATCCCGCAGTACCGGCCCGATACTTCCGTCTATAATATCTCCCAGAAGAAGAACAAGGTCAGGCTTCTCATTACTAATCATATCTGACAGCTGCCTCATGCTCCTTTTTCTTATTATGCTGCCGAGGTGTATGTCTGATACAGCCACTATTCGCATAGTATCAGAACCATTACCAAAGCTTTTGTCAATTTTGATATCATAACGTTTTACAATGGGGCTGACCGCTGTAATGAAGCCGGCGACTATAAGTATTATTGTAGTCCCAGTGATTCCGGCAAAGAGCCAAAGCCGGAGCTTAGGAATGATGGTGTGAGGTATCAGGTGAAAAGGGCTTTGCACAAGCAGCAGTATATCCGCCGCAAGCCATATCAGGAAGCCGTAGAGCATGAATGCCATCCAGAATCCGCCGATAAGATTAAGGATGTCGGCAAAAACGCTGGTGTGGCTGTATTCAAGTATTTTGCCTGCTATAAAAGCTGAGGCGATTGCCAGAA
>JADGPV010000198.1 GCA_017882245.1 Bacteroidales bacterium
AGTCCGATGCCACCCCCTTTTTCAAAGCTTCGATCTCAGCTTTGATGCCAACCTCCGCCGACGGAAGCCCAGGAACTCCCATTTCCATCCTGAGGAATTCAACACCAGTCTCCTTCATCAGAAGATTGACAAGCTTGACAATCTCCCTGATGCTCGCATTACCGAGATCAGTGATTCCGCTGTCGATAATGGCTTTGCTTACGGTTTTACGATTTATGGGGGTATTTTTCATAAATTTTCTATTTTGAGCCCTAAACAGTGGCTCACTACTGCCTACTGCCTATTGCCTGCATCCTTCCAATCTGACCCTCGCGTCCACCGCGACAATCGAATCGTCTGAGCCGAGAAGCGGATTAATATCCATCTCAACGATCTCAGGCGCCTCAAGAAGAAGGTCCGACACCGAGGTTATCACCCTTATGAACGCCTCTTCATTTATACCTTTGCTTCCGCGGGTTCCTTTTATGATCTTATATGATTTAAGGGATCGTATCATTGATTCTGCCTCCTTTTCCGAGACGGGAACCAAAGATGTAGCCACATCCCTGAAAACTTCGATAAAGATGCCTCCCATACCAGCCATCACCAGATGCCCGAAATTGCCTTCTTTCTTCGCTCCGCAGAAAAGTTCCAGCCCGCTGATCATTTTCTGTATCAGTATCGCCGTCACGCCCGGCAACTTCATCATTCTGTTGAATTCAGCCTTCACCTCCGCGGTTGTGGTAATGTTCAGCAATACACCGCCAATGTCTGATTTATGAACCGGTCCGATCACCTTCATCACAACCGGGAATCCCATCCCTGCAGCCTGCCTTGCGGCATCATCAGGAGCGGACACTATCTTCTCCGGCACCGTTTCAATACCGGCAGCATTAAGCAATGCCGTCACCTTGTCCGGCGGAAGATTACCATCTCCGGTCCCCTTAAGGACTGACCGGATCTTTTTTGCATCGGCCTTTCCTGACCGTGGATCTGTCTCTGCAGGAGCAGGAGTTCCGGACACCCTGCATAGCGCCCTGCCGAAGAGGACCTCGTCAGGGAAGATAGCGTTGCCCTTCACCGTAAAGTCAGCTATCTCCCTCTTTACATTGATGACAGATGGCATAATCGGGTAAACAGGTTTGTTACACGTGCGTATCTTTTTGTGCAGCAAGTCATAGACATCATCCACCGGAAATAGTCCGGGACTTCCGAAGATCACTGCCATGGCATCAACTTCACTGAACTCATTCTCACATGCATCAATGATATACCCAAGCTGCTCTGCTGTCCCTGTCGCCAGAAAATCAATCGGATTAGCTACTGATGATCCGGGAAAGAGCTTCTCAAGAAGCCTGTCTGCGGCTCTGCCTGAAAGATGCGGTATCTCAAGACCGCCCTCGCTGAGTGCGTCTGCCAGCATCACTGCGGGCCCCCCGGCATGCGTGACAATCGCTATCCGTTTACCCTTTGGTAATTTATAGGTAAAAAGGGCCGCCACATAAGCCAGCTCGGTACGGTTAAAGCATCTTACAATGCCTGCCTTGCGGAACAGTGCATCCACAGCGCTGTCAGGTGAAGCCATTGCACCGGTATGTGATGATGCTGCCCTCGAACCGGCTTCGGAAGTGCCTGCCTTGATGGCTGCAATCCTGCACCCCTTCCTGATAAGTGATGCCGAATGTTTTAAGAACCTGGAAGGGTCCCCTATATTCTCAATATATAACAGCTTGATCTTAGAACTCACTGCAGGATCAAATGTCATATCAAGATGCTCAAGTACGTCCTCGACACCGATCTGGGCACTGTTGCCTACGGACCAGACACTTGAAAAGGGCAAGCCGTTAGTGATCGCTGCCTCCATGATGAAGACAGCAGTGGCACCGGAACCTGATATGAAATCGATCCCTTCCGCGGACAGACGCGGGATCGGTTCGGTGAAGACACCGTGGTAATTGTTGTTTAAAAGCCCAATACAATTCGGACCGATAAGCGTACCTCCCACTTTGTCAATTACTTCCACTATCTCTCTCTCCAGCGCTGCACCTTCTGCATCCTCCTCACTGAACCCTGCTGAGAGTATAATAAAACCTCCGGTTCCTTTTTCAAATGCAAGTGTTCGTACGATGGCAGGACAATAGCGTGCTGCAACGGCGATTATCGCCATATCTGTCTGAGGCAGGAGAGACACATCAGCATAAGCTTTTATGCCCTGCACAGTGGATGCTTTGGGATTAACAGCATAAACTTCTCCATTGAATCCACCTGCCAGAAGATTTTTTAAAACCTTGCCTCCTGCCTTGGAAATATCATCAGATCCGCCTACAACAACAATATTACCTGGATTCAATAGCTTATCACTGATCATGTTCAGAAATTGAGTTCTTTTCTAAAGATAAAAACATTTTAATATATATCAAATGACAATATTCTTATTATAGCAGGTTGTCTGTTGTTCGTTTTCTGTAACCGGTAATAAACTGCATATTGTTATATTTACGTTCCTGAAATCTTCGGGAAGTATGCATTTATCAGAAATCAACCGGCCATGAAAAACAATGATATTAATACACATGTAAAAGCCAGTATAATTCTATTGCTTGTATTGGTATCTTTTCTTACTGATGCCCAATCAACCATGTATACTGGCTCTGACGGTACAGGTTACCCTGAGAACTGTACGAGCATTATGGTTGGCAGGCTGGCTTCAACGGACGGTTCGGTGATCACTTCGCATACATGTGATGGCAGATACCGCACATGGCTTGAGATCGTGCCGGCAAAAAAATATGAGAAAGATACCATACATCCTGTTTACCGGGGCACACTCACCACTGAAGAAGTCTGGGATATGACCGGTGTAACAAAAAGAGGTGAGATCCCTGAAGCTGCTTCAACCTTTGCTTTCCTCAGCACTGCTTACCCCTGCCTTAACGAGAAGCAGCTGGCTATCGGCGAGACGACCATATACGGCCGCAAGGAGCTTATCAATGAACAGGGACTTTTTTTCATTGAAGAACTGGAAAAGATAGCCCTCCAGAGATGTTCGACCGCAAGGGATGCGATTGCACTGATAGGATCACTTGCCGAAGAATACGGATATGCTGACCTGGCCGAATGTATAACCATTGCCGACAAAAAAGAGGTATGGCAGCTTGAGATAGCCGGCTCAGGTCCGGGTAAGCCATCATCATTGTGGGTTGCTCAAAGAATACCTGATGACCAGGTAGGAATAGCTGCAAACATACCCAGGATATCTCTCGTTGACTTTAAGGACAGCAATTACTTCATGACCTCAGCTGACCTGCGTGAAAAAGCGAAGAACCTCGGGTACTGGGATGGCAAGACACCTTTTAAGTTTTATAAGGTGATCGGTACTGGTAAACCATATGCAATAAGGGAGTTCTTTGTGCTCAGCACTCTTGCTCCGTCACTGGGCCTGACCATGGCGATGGAAGAACTTCCTTTCTCCGTCAAACCTGAAAAGAAAGTTTCAGTACGCGATGTGATGGCCTTGTACCGTCAGACCTACGAAGGCACGCCGTATGACATGACACGTAACCTCCTTGTCAGCGTCAAAAAGAAGGATGAGGCAGGCAATGAGGTAACGGATACAGTTAAGTCACCTGTCGCTTCAAACTGGATGAGTAACGATCTGCTTGCCCTGATCAATGAGCTTAAGCCCGGCACCATCCAGAGACAGAGGACGATTGCCGTTTCATGGTGCTCTTATTCACATGTCATACAGTGCCGCGACTGGTTGCCTGATGAGGTAGGAGCCGTGGCATGGTTTTCTTTTGACAATCCCGGAGAGAGTCCCCGCATACCGATTTTCTCAGGTACTACGTCATTGCCCGCAAGCTTCAGTATATGCGGACAACACCGCTATCGCGAAGATGCGGCCATATGGGCTTTCCGCGAAGCCAACAGGCTGGCGACAGTCAACTGGGAAAAAGGACGTAAACTCATTGAACCAGCTGTTGTAGAAATGGAAGAGAAAGCTTTTGCCGAACTTCCTGCCCTGGAAGAAAGAGTGAAGAATCTGGTCAGTGAGGGTAAAAATGATGAAGCAAAAAAGGCAGTTACAGAATATACCGGCTCATTTGCCATGGCATCCATGAGCAGGTGGCAGGAGATGAAAAGAACAATGTGGGGTATGTTCGGAAGAGGCTTCTGAAAAAGTTCTTAAGAAGCACTGAACTATTAAGCAAGCTTGTTGTTCTGAGTTACAAGGATAATTGTAAATATGTCCTCATTGATTGAGTCGATACTGAATAAGGATGATCTTGACCGATCCGACATTATTGCGTTGTTGCGGTGCGGGGAAGAAGATGCGACAATGCTTTGCCGGAAAGCTGCCCTGGTGAGAAACCAGTATGTAGGAAATGTTGTATACCTCAGAGGCCTGATCGAATTTTCAAATATCTGCGGTAAAAATTGCCTTTATTGCGGTATCAGGCGTGACAACAGGCAAATTGAGCGCTATACCATACCCAATAGCGAGGTTATAGAGGCAGCCATGACAGCATACCGTATGAATTTCGGCTCAATAGCCATTCAGTCAGGAGAGAATTCATCGGAAGAATTTACCAGTAATATTGAATATCTCGTCCACACTATCAGGGAAATGACCAATGGGCACCTTGGTATTACTCTTTCACTGGGCGAGCAGAATAGAGAGACATACCAGCGCTGGTTTGATGCCGGAGCTCACAGGTATCTTCTCCGGATTGAAGCCTCAAGTCAGAGTCTTTACCGCAGGGTTCACCCTGATGACGACATGCACAGATACCATAGGAGGTTAGAGTGCCTGAAAATGATTAAGGAGATTGGCTATCAGACAGGCACGGGAGTTATGGTCGGCCTGCCGTCGCAGACACTGACTGACCTTGCCGATGATATCATCTTTATGCGGGATTTTGACATAGATATGTGCGGCATGGGCCCGTTCATTGAACATTCAGATACACCGCTTGGTAAAAATGGTTCGGACAATCTCTATCTGAGAGAGCGCTTCAATTTAACCCTCAGGATGATAGCCATCATAAGGCTGGTGATGAAAGACATCAACATCGTAGCTTCCACTGCCATGCAGACTATTGATCCGCTGGGAAGAGAGATGGCGTTAGGATCAGGTGCCAACGTCGTCATGCCCAACCTGACACCCAGCCGCTACAGGGATGGCTACCGTATCTATGCAGGCAAACCAGGCTACCGGAAAGTGGATGAGTCCAATATCAGCGGATTAAGGCTGGAATTGCTTTCCGGTATGACCGTCGGTTTTGGTGCATGGGGCGACACGCCCCACTTTGAAAAGCGGATTTCAAAATCGTAAATCAGACAGGAAAACAGATACGGCCAATGGCTATATCGTCTATCTCCCGGAGAGCTCTTTCAAGGGAGACATATTGTTGCCTGTCGCCGGTGAGCTCGAGTATTATGAGGCCGGCAGGCTCCCCGAAATAAACCTCATTTACCCCCAGACGTGTCCGGATTACACATCCGTATGTTGTCAGAATGTTCTGGACCTGAATGCCGAGATCATCGCGCCTCGGTACAAGGATACCCAGCATGGTGACACCGTCACAATCAACGGATGCGTCAGAGAGTCCATGCGAGAAAACCATTTCCTTAACCGCGATACCCTCAATTTCCTTAAGTTTGTCAGCCAGTTCCTCACATTCGTCAGCGAGTCCAGCAAGATGAATTATCATGAAACCTTCACGGCTGCATAATGCATTACTCAGTTCATGAAATCCAAGGCGCGTGCTGATAATATCACCATGCGCTGACAGTGTCTTTTGTACAAGCCCTGCCTCCTTGATCCTGTCTGTGATCTTGATGCCAATAACTCTGACCATGACTTATAAAATTAATAGTAAAGATCTCTTTCCCCGCTCTTTATCCGATCTATCTTCTTTTTGAGACCTTCCTTCATCCCATCATCAAGATCGGCCATATTCTTCTCAATCGCTTTCCATCCCTTTTCTGCCAGCTCCGGAGAAGCATAATCAACGATATATTCTGACAATGTCAGGATAGCGTTGGGAGTGCAGTAGCGTTTGATAAATCCCGGTACTGAAAATTCCATGAAGTGCTCTCCTGTGCGACCGAGCCGGTAACAGGCAGTGCAGAATGACGGGATATAATCGTTGTCAATGAGCTCATCAATGACATTGGCGAGTGATCTTTCATCATTAATCCTGAACTGTTCGCGGTTAAGGTTCTGTGTCTCATTCTTTGAAGCAGCGTACCCGCCGAGCTCAAGTTTTGTTCCTCCGTCAATCTGGGAAACACCGAAGGCCATGGCCTCGGAACGCACATCAGGAGCTTCACGCGCTGTGAGTATCAATCCGGTATATGGAACTGCAAGACGCAATATTGCTATCAGTTTCTTGAAATCATCATCCCTGACATAATAATTACCGTTGATGTTAAGTGCTGAGGCATCCTTGATCCTGGGGAAGGAGATGGTATGCGGTCCGACATTGTAGCATGCTTCGAGGTGATTGGCATGACGTACAAGCCCCATCACTTCGAACCTCCAGTCGTACAGTCCGAAGAGGGCACCAATTCCGACATCATCAATCCCTGCCTCCTGAGCCCTGTCAAGAGCGGTTAGCCTCCAGACATAATCTCTCTTCTTTCCGCCGAGATGATACAACTTGTAAGCCTCCGGATCATATGTCTCCTGAAAGATCTGGTATGTTCCTATGCCCGACCTGCCAACAGTGCGGAAACCATCGACATCAAGAGGAGCAGCATTAATATTAACCCTTCTGATCTCTCCCCTTCCTTTCCTGACCTCGTATACCAGCCTGACGGTATGGGCAATGAACTCAGGATTGTATTCAGGATGCTCCCCGTAAACCAGTATAAGCCTCTTCTGACCGTTTTCCTCAAGCGCCTCCACTTCACCCCTTATCTCTTCATCAGTGAGCGTCTTTCTTCTGGCGTCCTTGTTCGAGATTCTGAAACCACAATACTGACAGTTGTTGCTGCATTTGTTTCCTATATAAAGAGGTGCAAAGAGCACTATCCTGTTTCCGTAAACCTTCTTCTTGAGCTCTCTGGCGCCAGCCTTGATCTCTTCAGCAAGTTCACCGCCGGCATTGATCAGAACAGCTGTTTCAGCAAGTGTAAGACGCTGCTTGTCAAGCGATTTTGAGATTATCTCTCTCACCCTGACCTTGTCAGCCTTTGCATTATTGATAAAAGACCATATCTCGGCCGGGTCGATGAATGGCTCCATCCGGCGATCCGGTATATTGCATTTTTCAGGATTAAATTTCATTTCTTCTCATTTAAAAATCCACCCCGCAGATTAACATACAAAGATACGGACTTGCAGGTCATATTCCTCTTATCCTCGTCAGAAAATGAGATCCCGGATCTCCTCAATGCCATTGGTCAGTGATCTCTGAACCGGCTCTCCCTGTTTGTAAGCGCCCAGCCGTTTATGGAAGAAGATAGTCATACGCTTTCCGGGAATATCATCCTCATAGTTCTCAAGATGAAGAAAAATATATGGCAAGGCAGAATTATTATCAGTAATATAGACCATGCCCCTTGAAAAAAAAGTATCTGCCGCGCATGAAACTGCATAGAGTCCATGCGGAGGCACCAGCTTGGTTTTCTCGGTCACGGGTATTTTTATCATCGGTACATCAGGCGACAAGTTCGGGTCATCATCTACCGCCGTGCCTATTATTATATAGAAATGGTCAAGGTATGCATTTGCCCGCTGGATATAACCTTCTGACAGTGCCTGCCGTATGCGTGTTGAGCTGACAGTCTCATGCTGTACCTCCTGCATCGGAATCTCTTCGGCTTCAAACCCGTAGGCGGTTCTCCATGCCCATAGCCTGTGGTAATCACCTTCCTGGTTGAACCCGAAATGATGGTTCTGCCCCACAACTATCACTTTCGATTTAAGAATGCCGCAGAGAATGTCCCGCACAAACCCTTCGCCGGAGATATGCGAAAACTCTCTGGTAAACTCAATAATGATAAGATTATCGAGACCTGTCTTTCTTAGCATCTCAACCTTCTCCTCCTGTGAGCAGATCAGTCTGAGGCCTTTTCCGGCACTTTCAGGATACAGGACTGCTCTGGGATGGGGATGGAAGGTAATGAGGGCTGATTCGCCGCCATGATCAGAGGCCAGTTTCTTCAGCCGCCGGATGATGGTTTTGTGACCTATATGCACACCATCAAAGGTACCTGTTGTTATCACCGGTGATGGTATGACTGCAGCCTCCTCAAAGCTTCTGAATATCCTCATAATGACTGGAGCTGCTGATTCTCCTTGACAAAATATGCTACCTTCTCAATGGAGGTGATCATATCAAACTCCTCAAGAAAAACATTGTCAGGCACCTTAAGAGGTACAGTAGTGAAGTTCATTATACCCCTGATGCCGTTGCTTACGAGAAGTGGGGTGACTTTGCCAGCCTGATCAGGCGGCACTGCAAGTACCGCAATAGTTATATCAAGCTCACTCTTCAGTTTCTTTATCTGGTCAAGGTGATAGCACTTCACGCCGGCAACCACTTTGTCGACCTTCTGCGGATCAACATCGAAAGCAGCAACCACATTCAGATTGGTTCTCTTTCCCATGAAGTACCCGGTAATGGCACGCCCTAGGTTACCCATTCCTACGATGGCAACATTTAGTCCGCCGGGCGCGTCGATGACCTCTCCTATCCTATTGATCAGCTCTCTGACATCATAACCCTTGCGCATGACACTGGCATAACCGATCAGCATGAGATCACGCCTGACCTGTACTGCAGTGATATGCAGAAGCGCTGCCAGCTCATGAGAAAAGATATAACTGCGGTTCTCAGCCAGCGATCCGTGGAGGGCACGCCTGTACTTGCTGAGCCGTTCGACTGTTTTTCCGGGTAATTTTTTCATAACTCAGTCTTTATATTGGTAACCTGTATTCTGGGAATGATAACTGTAAAGACCGAACCCTTGTCAGGGATACTCTCCACATTTATCACGCCATGATATAATTCAACCACCTTTTTGACGATTGAGAGCCCCAGTCCGCTCCCTCCGATGTTTCTGGTTTTGTCATTCTTTATCCTTGAGAACTCTTCAAAGAGCATCGCTCGCTCATCGGGATTCATCCCTATGCCTGTGTCTTCAACCGATATTATAAATTCATCATCTTTACAGTCGACGGTAATTGTGACTGTTCCACCTGTCCGGTTATATTTAACTGCATTGGAGACAAGATTATTAAGGATGATCTCAAAATCGTTCGGGTCTGCCCATATTTTTTCGCATGCTTTGATATTCTTGATGAAGTGAATATCCTTGTGTATGGCATAAGGACTAACAGTAACGACTGCGAGTGATGCCAGCTCCTTCATATCCACATCCTGCAGTTTTTCTACCTGGCGTTCAAAGCTCACCTTGGTAAAATCAAGAAGGTCCATGATCAGGTTGCGCATACCCTCGATGCGTTGCAGTGACCTGTCTATGGCTGAACTGTATTCCGAAATTGAATCACCCATCTGCCTTTCCTGCATCATTTGTAAATATCCTTCGACAGCATTCAGAGGCGCCTTTAGTTCATGTGACAGAACCGAGAGGAACTGGAACCTGACTTTTTTTCCCTCTACTTTGAGCTTGTGAGTTATGCGGCGCAGGTATTGCTGTTTGGTTATCTGTTCTATTGACGCCTTAAGTTCCTGCGGAGTAAAGGGCTTTGGAATAAAATCAATGGCTCCGTCATCATGTGCCTTCAATGCCACATCCAGTGATGCGTATGAAGTTATCATCGCCACAACGATATCATAGTTTTTCTTTTTGACATATTCAAGGACTTCAACTCCCTGTATTCCCGGCAGCTTATTGTCAAGCAGTAATATATCAGGCTTTTCACGGTCAATAATCTCTATACCCTCCTCTCCTGTGGCTGCTTCGAGGACCTCATATGTATAGTTTTCATCCATGAACGGGTAAGTGACATGAAAACTGCGGAGAATCCGTGCTACGCCTGACCTGATGCCAGGTTCATCATCAACGACGAGAACTTTTAACTGTGCCATGCTAAATTTTCAGTAATTTTTTTATCTCCAGGTCAAGCTGCTCAGGTCTTATACCTTTTTCGAGATAGAGATCGGCCCTGATCCAGTCGCGATCCTGTCCGCTGTTGAGACCGAAGGTGATGCCTGTCTCACGTGCCACCGCAGTAGCTAGGATAACCGGCACCTCAGGATACCTGCGTTTCAGCTTGTAACACAGAATGAAACCGCTGTCATCGCTTTCCATCATCAGGTCAAAAACAGCAAGGTCGGGCTTCATTTTTGAAATAACCTGTTCTGCCTCAGCCTGACTCTCGACTGCCACGACCTCATAACCACATTTGCGCAGGTGAAATGCCATCTGGTAGAGATAATCAGGGTCATCATCCGCCAGCAGAACCTTATATACCTTATTACTCATGCTTTTACTGTTGTTATATCTGATTTTCAGTTTTTACAATTAAAAATGTATTATTCCGGCCGCCTGGGAAGTATTATCCTGAACGTTGTTCCCGTGAGTCCTTTAGCCGGATCAGCGTTCGTTTCGACCGTGATCTGCCCTTTATGCATCTTGACAATGCCATAGGTTGTTGCCAGCCCCAGACCGGTGCCTTTACCTATTCCCTTAGTGGTATAGAAGGGTTCGAAGATCTTTGCCCTGTCCTCATCTTTTATACCCGAACCTGTGTCAGAAACAATGAAAATGACATCACTTACAGTGTCTTCGAGCGTTATCTCCAGTTTGCCTCCGTTGGGCATTGCATCAATTGAATTCCTGAACAGGTTGGTCAGCACCTGGGTCATCTGCTCATAGTCAATCGCGGCATCAGGATTTGTAGTACGGTCGACTATCGCTGTTTTTATATTTTCAGGGAACACCACTCCTGCCACGCTCTGTTCCGTAAGCTTTCTTATGTCCAGCTCCTGGTAATTCACCTGGTTCTTCCTGGCAAAGTTCAGAAGCCCGGCGACGATTTTCTTGCATCGTGCAGCCTGTTCAACAATTAGCTGAAGGTCCTGCCTTACCGGATCCTCAGGGTTGGATTCATCCAGCAGAATATTACTATACATGATTACCACCCCCAGGGGGTTGTTCAGTTCATGGGCAATGCCGGCAGAGAGCTGTCCCATGTGAGCGAGTTTCTCAGATTGCTTCAGGGCGTTCTGCATGGTTGTGAGTTTGTTATTGGAGAGGGCCAGTTCCCTGACAGATTTGTGCAGCTTTTCAATTGTATACGGAAGGCACATCTCCTCCTCGGCAAGGCCTTTGACAATGGCAACGGCATGTTCATAACAGGTCTCATAACCGCATGCACCACAGTTCAGATGGTCTTCCGCTTTTGATTTTCCCATCGAAAGCAGCACCTCCTCAATCTCTTCCTTTTTGGGTAACGGATACCTTCGATCCCGTGGAAAGAAACTCACAGAGAAATCAAGGTCCTTGAATTCTTCAACACTTGCCAGCCATTCTTCCCTGGGATTTTCAAGCTTCATCTTTGC
>JADGPV010000199.1 GCA_017882245.1 Bacteroidales bacterium
GCCGGTTGCAGATACTCTCCCTGTCGGAACACTGACTTTCAGAGCTGAGGCCCTGCGCTCAGCAAGGCCCCTTAAGCCTGACGTCATTGAAAGGATTGAGCTGCTGGCAGGTGCCAGGGGACTGGACATGATTAAAAACTCCCGGGAAGAGACGGTGTATCTTATTGGTAATTTTATTACTTTTGAAAGCGCCGAAGAGTATGTGTCACTGCTTATACGTAACGGCTACAGCACGGCGAGGGTTGCAGCATACGTAGGCATGCAGGAGATACCTGTTGAGGCAGCAAAGGAATTATTAAATAAACCCGAATGACAAAAGGAGCACCATTCCCCTGGGGTAAAATGAGGGGACCGGAGGAAGAGAAATCGCTGCTTCTCATAAATGATGATATCAACTCATTTGACCATGTCATAAAATCGCTTGTCGATGTGTGCGGTCATGACGACGTGCAGGCCGAGCAATGCGCCTTTCTGACCCACTATAAGGGAGGGTGTATCATTAAAATGGGTGATGCTGTGACACTCGAGAAGATGAGCCTCCTTCTGCGGGAACTCAACCTCGATACCGTTGTTATTTGAGAATTCAGTATTTTCGGAGATAGCGGCTATTTTAGGTAAAACTTTATCATTTCCTCAATTGCATCCTGACATACCTCACAAAACGAATCTGCCTCGTTGCTCTTCATGCGGCAGTCAAACGAAGGGCGATAAATACCTTTTGCTGCGTAACCTCCTCCTTCAAACAGTCCTGTGACACCGATATACCTTTTTTCGTTTGGTGTAGGGACAGGTACAGACTTGGCTATAAGAGACTTCCACTTAGAATCAAAATTAACCCTGGTAGTAATATTAGGTTCCCATGGCTCGACGTTAAGGGGATAGTATTCTTCATAGGCAACCTCCGAATTGTAATACTCATCTGCAAGTCCTGCAAACCCGTGTCCGAACTCATGAGTAAAAACCTGGGGAGTAAAGTGATGATCGGCTGTCACAGCGGTGTAATAGTTATATACACCACCGCCACCATACCTCGGGCTGTTAATGAGAACAACTATCTGATCATGCGGCGCAGCTGCAGCGAAATCGTTTACCTCGCTGATATCCTGGGTGGTCAGGTAGCGGTCGACGTCAAAAGTATAATAGCTTGAGTTCAGTGCAGTGTTGACATAAATGCCTTCCCCGGGAACATCAGTCCCGGACTCCTGTGAGGGAACCTCTACTGCCCATATATTTATCCGGTCCTGGTACTTGTCAAAAGGAGCTTCCTGGAACAGGATATCAGCCATCCGCTTCACATCTGACCTGAATTTAGCGGCCTCCTCCTTAGTATAACCCTCAGCAATGAACGCAATGTCAAGTGATGTGTGAGGGTCGCCGGTTCCGGATATTTTTGTGGCAAGTGCGGCGTCAGTCTTTTCCCTGTTGATGAAATAGTTTGCCGGGTCAATGGCAGTCTCGTAAAGTTTGCTGAACAGTCCGTCCCGGCCGCGTATGCTAAGGACAAAATTGACCTTGTTCTTAGGGAAAGGGAATGTGGCTACCTCCTGAAAACTCTTTTCGATCTTTTTGGCTTCGGCAGTTGTCTGCCATTCCTGGTAAAGGGTGCAGAAACCGCGTGAATAGATCAGTGTTCCTGTAGCAGCATCAAAGACCTCATACCTGAAATTGCCAAAATTGAATTTGTCAGTAAGATTCGTAAGTGAACCTCCCCAGTATGGCTCTTCCCTGAGTGAGACAGGAAAAACCTTCGTTGTGACACTGTTTCCGGCAAGCAAAAAATCAAATCGCATGGTCCGGTCAGTGAAATAATCATCAAACGCCAGCTGTGCAGGTGATGTAAGCGACACAGCAAGCATCAGGCAAACCGGTATTAATCTCATTATTTCAATGTTTAGTATGGTAAAGATACAAAAGAGGGGGCATAAAAAGAGATAATTCGTAATTTAACAGCCGATAATCAAAGAACAGAAAGATGTTTCATTCAGTTGATCCCACTTTGCTCGTCAGAGGTTTCCTCGCAAATCTGGGATTGTCAGCAGGTACGATCTCGTGGATGAGCACCCTTATCATGGTTCTGGCAGTGTTTATCATTGCATGGCTCTCCAAGATTTTCGCAAAACTCGTTATCATGAGGGTTGTTACCTTCGCGGTAAAAAGATCAAAATCTACCTATGACGACAAGTTCCTTGAAACCAGGATGTTTCAAAGGCTTGCATGGATTGTCCCGGGCCTGGTAGTGTACTTTATGGCATCATGGCTGCTGCAGGACAGCCTGGGCTGGCTCACTATCGTGCATAAGACAACAGAAGTTTATATTGTGGTTCTTGCCACCCTGTCAGTTTCATCATTTGTCGAGGGCTGGCATCAGGTTTATCTTATGCAGCCAATAGCAGGCGGCCGGTCGATCAAGCCATATGTTCAGGTTGTCAAGGTGCTCCTGATCTTTGCAGCCGCATTGGTGATAGCTTCTGTCCTGTTCAGGGTACCCTTTAATAATGTCATTACCGGACTGGGCGTTGCCACGGCAGTGTTGGCTGTAGTGTTTAAAGATACGATCCTCGGACTGGTTGCAAGCATTCAGCTTTCAACTAATCATATGATCCAGCTAGGCGATTGGATAACCATACCGGGGAGGAACATTGATGGCACGGTGAAAGATATAACGCTTTATACCGTTAAGGTCGAGAATTTTGACAAGACAATAATGACGGTACCGACCTATGCGCTTATCTCAGAATCATTCCAGAACTGGAAGGGAATGGAGCAGGCAGGGGTGAGACGAATTAAACGTGATATACGCATTGATGTCAGATTTATTACTTTTCTTACGCCTGAGCTTCTTGACAGGATAAGCAAGAAACCCTATATGGAGAAATGGCTCAAAGAGAACAGCGGGGAGATTAAAGCACTGAAGGAGGGAGAGGCTACGTCACTCACAAACCTCGGGGCCTTCAGGGCATACATAACCGATTACCTGCTCCGGCATAAGAATATTGACGCAAAGCTTCCGGTCATGGTCCGTGATCTGCCAACCACAGAAACAGGGATGCCGGTAGAAATTTACTGTTTCAGCAGGATAAACCAATGGGTTCCTTATGAAGCCGTTCAATCGGCTATTATGGATTACATATTTGCTGTTGTTGGCCAGTTTGGCCTCAAAACTTTCCAGAACCCGGCAGGAACAGATTTCGAAACATTGAAAAAGTAACCTCCTAATCATTTGAGATATGAATGCAAATTATAATGAGCGATTAAGCAGATTCATCAAATCTGGAATAAAAGATACTCCCATCACAGCCAGGCATGATCCCTTCTGGCAATCGCTCCGAGCCATGGGTACGGAGTTATGGCTTGATACCGGTGACATGATTGAGGCAGAGGCCAACTGGTGCGCGGAGATGACTGCGCTGACCACAAACAACACCCTGCTCAATAATGAGATACAGAAAGGTATCTATGACGATTTCATTCCCTCAGCGGTCGATCTTGTGAAGAATTTACCGGTCAGCGAGCAGATAAAGGAGATTGCTTTCATACTTAACGCCCGTCATGGCCTGCGCCTGGCGAAGAAATTCGGAGGCATGGTAAGTGTCGAACTGCATACCGGAACCGCACATGATATTGAAGGCATAGTTGCTTATGGACAGCGCTTCAGGGAAATATGTCCTGAGCAGTTCATTGTTAAAGCCCCTTACACGCCGGAGGGCCTCATCGGTGCACGGCGCCTGCGCGAAAAGGGTGTCAGGGTAAACTTTACGCTTGAGTTCAGCGCCAGGCAAAATGCTCTGGCGACCATAGTGGCCAAACCGGACTTCGTAAACGTCTTCCTTGGCAGGATAGGAGCATTGATAGCTGATAATAAACTGGGTGACGGCAGCGGGGTGGGTGAGAACGCTGTCCTTTCATCACAGACGTGGGTTACGCGGTTGTCAGCAGGCAATAAGTGGCGGACGAAACAGATCGCGGCAAGCCTGAGGAACTATACCCAGCTTGAGCTCCTCGCAGGCACCGATGTTTATACAATACCGCCTAAGGTTGCGGCTGCAGGACGGAAATCACTCAGCGGCATCTTTAACAGCCGGCTGGGCACGCACTATGATGTGCCTCTTAACGAGACCGCGAAAGGTTTAGGTTTTGAAAAGTTCTGGGAGGTACCTCACAGTGTCATTGATTTTGGTCAGGCGCTTGACAGGTATATGCCCAATACGGGTGAGGAATTAGTGATAAGGGCTCATGAGGCAGGACTGGGAGATATGTTTCCCCGAATGAGCAATGCTGATAATGAGCGCATTGCAGCTGAAAGCAAGATACCCGTTCTCTCTACCTGGAGAGAGAGGATTCTCTCCGGGGAACTGGCGCTCGATACTCTTCTTACACTTGCAGGTATAGCTTCATTTACTGCTGACCAGAAACAGCTGGATGACCGGGTAAAGGGGATAATTGGGTAAATCTGAGGGTCGAAAGTCGGTTCTGATTTTGAATGTTAAACTCTCCCATTCCCCGATTCTCCGATTCTCCCCTTCTAAGTCAACCCCTTTGCCTCATCACTTCGTACAATACGATTCCCGCTGATACGGAGACATTGAGTGACTCAATCGCTCCTGAGATCGGAACAGAAACCTGAAGATCTGCCATGGCCAGAAGTTCGCGGCTGATGCCTTTTTCCTCAGAGCCAAGGATAATCACCAGGGGTCCGGTCAACGCTGAACCGTCTATCTTGCTTCCGGCTTTCTCAGTGGCCGCAACAGCCCTGACGCCTGATTCCTTAAGATAAGTAAGGCATCTGGTAATGCTTTTCACCCTGCATACCGGAAAGGTGCTTAACGCACCTGCCGATGCCTTCACCGCATCAGCAGATATCCGTGCTGAGTTTTTCTCCGGAATGATAACTGCATGCGCCCCAAGACATGAAGCTGAACGTACGATAGCTCCGAAATTACGTACATCGCTGACACCATCGAGCATCAGAAGCAGCGGTTCATGGCCCTCCTCAAAGATATGAGGAAGCAGGTTTTCTATATCCTGAAACTCTATTGCTGAAAGCCATGCGATGACACCCTGGTGGTTCTTTCGGGTAATGTAATCGAGCTTTTCCTGCGGTACAACCTGCCATGGAACTCCCTTCCCGGCTATCAGCTTCATCAGCTCATAGTACAGTTCACCTCGCAGTCCCTGACGAACAAGAACGCGATCTATCTGTTTGTCTCCTTTTATCGCTTCCATGATAGGGTGCATGCCGAAGATAAATTCTTTTTCGCTGTACATCATTTCAGTTCTTCGGGATTATCAAGTCGGAACACCTTGCCTTCACGCCATTTTGCTACAGCTATATCCCAGTAGCTAATGGGGGTGGAGGCCCTGTTCAGAACAAAATCATTGTCTGTGAAGACGCTTGTCTGTTTACGGAAGTTAAACCACAGAAACTCATCCGCAACAGTGTACTTTGACCCCCACCGGCTTTTCACGGGCGGTTTCCTGTAGCCCCAGCTCTCGCCTTCAGTATTCTTGTACAGCTTGTCAGGCGGTCCGTACAATATGTATATCATACCCCTGTCAGTCAGCCATCCGGCCTTGTAAGAGCTGAAGTAGTAATTGGAGAACAGCGTCCGGTTATAATAGATCCTTATAAGTTCTTTTGACCTTTCAATGCTGCCTGTTCGGTGAAGCCAGAACTGATCAAGTGCGAGTTTGGGCTTCTCAGCAGTCAGCAGCGTATCCATCTCTTCCGGTGTGGCAAAATATGCCAGAGGGGGGATCATGGTCTCAGGACTGGTCATCGTGGGATGGTCAGAGCCGAAATTAAACAGTACTAATCCTTCTCGTATAAGACTGTCAGGTGAAAAGAGGTAGATACCTTCCTTGGGGAACATCATTGGCAGGGTGTCTGAATAAGCCAGTGGAATTATCATCTCAGGCTCCGGAGAAAGTGTCACCTCAGGAAGTACTGTCGATGGTGGCGCAGGGAGCTCTTTGACAGCCTTGTAGTAGAAAAGCCATAACGTGTCAGGCTGTAACGACGGAGCGAGAATATTAATATATTGATCCCTTTTAATAACATTACTTTGCAGCTCATTGCCGCTGAAGTAGTCACGGATCTTGTAGTTCAGTTTGCTGTATCTGCCCGTCCGTTCAAAATCAGTAAAGGTCTGTACTGTTCGTTGCCTGATAAGATCGATGATCTTTGTTTCCACCGAATACGATTTGCCTTCGTAAGCCTTAAGAGGGACGTGGAAGATATACGCACCGCCAAACTCATCACGACTCAGATCATACTTGAACTGTGCCGTATCTGCCAGAATTCCCCCGAGGGTATTATCATAGAGCTTAACGGAGAGTAGTACTGAGGCCTTTGCCACCCCTTCGGGGTTAGCTTCACTGAATTGAAATTGACTTCTGGGGATGCCAATCGATAGAACAGATGTTTCAGCATCCTCATTGAAGACTGAGATATCGGGTTTGAAGCCGTTCTTTGCAGGATTATAGATATACGACAGGTCTTTAGTGTCAGTAGCACTCTTCTGCTGTATAGAGCATGATGAGCCAAGCACCAGAATTATCGCTGCGGCTGTAAGGGCAGTCTTATTAACATTAAATCGTTTTAACATGCTCTAAAGGTAATAAAGATTCTATTTCTCATTCTCTCTCCAGTTTATCCTGAGCCGGCAAAGCTCCATGCGGTCATCCTCTCTTACGACTGAGTGAATGTATGATGCGGAACTCTCACTGCCATTCCAAGTAATGATATTTACCATATCGTCCCTGTGTCCTTCTGACAGATAGTTGACCTCTATTGTGTCAGGGGTGTGGACACTTATAAACTCAGGCTCATAACAGTTCATGACCCAGTGAATATACCGGGCATTATTCACATGAAGATTTACGTCGATGTCATCGAGTTTTGCCTTCAGCCTTGTCACTTTGTGCTCTCCGGGAGGCAGAGGAGGCACCTTGCCTGCGTTTGTGTCAAGAGCTCTCTGCTCGGGGAAATGAGCGTTCAGGAATGATAATGCCTTGTCAGGACGCTGCACTTTACGGGTCGTATAATCGACTATCACCCATGATGATGATGCGCCTGCAAGCCTCCTCCCCTCCGAATCAAACATTTCGAGATCGCGGAGTGCGAAGATGGCATCTGTGCCGCGAGGCC
>JADGPV010000200.1 GCA_017882245.1 Bacteroidales bacterium
TACTACTGTAATTGCCGGCCTGGTAGACCCTGGTTCAATAGCCCTTGTGGGATTCCTGATGTTTGGAAATCTTATCAGGGAATGCGGCGTACTGGGATCACTTTCTGATACAGCTCAGAAAGACCTGGTCAACCTGATCACGTTACTGCTTGGAATAACCATTGCAGCCAGTATGAAGGCAGAACTGTTCGTGTCGCTCGATACAATGAAAATCATGGGCCTTGGCTTAATGGCGTTTGTGTTTGATACTGTTGCGGGGGTATCATTTGCCAAACTGATGAACCTGTTCCTGAAAGAAAAAGTCAACCCTATGGTAGGCGCAGCCGGTATTTCAGCCTTTCCGATGTCGTCAAGGGTCATACAGAAAATGGGACTGGAGGCTGACCCGCAAAACCACCTGCTTATGCACGCTGTGGGTGCAAATGTATCAGGACAGATTGCGTCAGTAATTGCAGGCGGTGTCATAATTGGTCTGATGTCAGGATTAATGTAGGAGGAGCAACATGAACACAGATTTAATTAATTCGCTGAAGATGATGGGTATGGGAATGGGCGCCATATTCCTTGTCATTATAATAATTTACATAGCTGTAAATATAATGCTCAGAATTACCGGAGGCAAAAAAGATGACCCGGATACAACTAGACGGAAATCAGCGTAATCAACCGCGAAAGTGCCCTGACCGCGGTACGGCAGGATTTTGTATCTTTAAGGGTTAAAGAACAGTACATCATGAAACAGCTCGTGCTTCGCAATAAAACATATGAAACCATCTACAGGGCCCTGGGCTTGCTGTGGCTCGTTATGCTTATCATTTTTATCGCTACTGCTGACAGCAGAACGTGGAACTTCTGGCTTAACGTCATTCTTCTGCTGGTGCTGGCCGCCGGATTTTTAAGTCTTAATTTCGGCACCCTGGTCAACAGGCTGACTGCTGACAAGGGTGTACTCACCATAAGATGGTACACTAAAACAGTCAGGGCAATCATCAGCATAGATGAGATAGAGGATATTCATATGGATGGAAACTATATCCGGATCATGCTCAAGAGCGGTAAGGTAGTCCGCCTGCCCACGCGGATGCTTGAATTTGATGAGAAACGCACCGTACGTAAATTCCTTAAAGAGGTTACAGGGTTCTGATTCAGGATGCCCTTAATATGGTGCAGAGCGCAGAGATCAGAGCACATGACACGAAGCTCAGAGTTCAGGGCTCAGAAAAAATCGTGTCTGAAATCAAAAAATAGTTAATTAAAATTTTTTTGTTTAAAATGTTTTTATTTACTTTGTACCGCAAAGTACTATAAACTCATATCATGAACCAGCCAGATCAGCATCTTGAAGACATAAAGGTCATTAAGAAGTTAATGGAGGAATCATCCAGGTTCCTGTCCCTTAGCGGTATATCAGGTATAATTGCCGGGCTACTTGCCATTGCCGGCGCCGTTGTGGCGAAACTGATCATAACCGGCACATTTCAGCCGGAGGACTGGTATTCAACCCCATTTGCCTCCGATCCGGCTGCGCACAGGACTGTCGTTCTGCTGTTTGCTGACATGGCGGTGGTTCTTGTGCTGTCGCTCGCGGCTGCAGTTTTATTTTCTTCCCGCAAGGCAAGAAAAAGCGGTCACACTGCCTGGACACACATCACCCGCAGGATGCTGGCAAGCCTTTTCATCCCGCTGGTCACGGGAGGTCTCTTTATCCTCATAACCATCGGCCGTGTACCTGCGAATGTTACAATAGCTTCAACCCTTATCTTTTACGGACTTGCTGTTATCAGTGCGGGCAAATTCACGCTGGGAGAGATACACTGGCTTGGAGTGCTGGAGGTGGTTACCGGACTTATCTGCCTGTTGCTGCCCGAATGGTCTATATTGATATGGGCTGTCGGCTTCGGAGCAATGCACATTGTTTACGGTCTGTTGATGCATCTCAGATACAAGGGATGAAAAAGGTTCTGGGAAATTTCAACAAGGCTTTCGAAAGCCGTGTAAGACTGGGGATCATGTCAGTGCTGGCGGTCAACAGGAGCATGGACTTCATCAGCCTCCGCGAGGTACTTGAGGTGACAGACGGCAATCTTGCCAGTCACCTCAGGGCGCTTGAAGAAGCAGGCTATATATCCATGCAAAAGAGTTTCATTGACCGTAAGCCAAATACAAAATACACGATAACTGAAGAAGGTATGAATAACTTCACCCGCCATCTCAGAGCCCTCGAGGATCTGATTAACAAGCAATAATTTTTTTTATTAACTCACTTTGTATAACAAAGTACTCTAAAAACTATCAAAATGGAAAATGAAATTGTAAAACAGGAAAAATGGTACCAGTCGATGACCGTCAAGATGGTCCTTCTGGGTGTTCTGGGTCTGATGCTTCTGATCCCACTCCTGATGATCAGCCAGGTTATCAGGGAGCGTTCCAGGAATGCTGAGACGGCTCGAACAGAGATTGGCAACCTGTGGGCTGCCTCGCAGATCCTGACAGGTCCGGTGCTGAACGTGCCCGGCACTAAGGTGATCTCCGGTGACGGAAAATATGTAACAACCACCCTGCATATTCTTCCCGATGATCTGAAGATCAACGGAAAGCTGATACCGGAGATAAGGTACAGGGGGATATATGAGACGGTTGTGTATGACTCTGACATTCAGATGACTGGAAGCTTCTCTTTCGGCGGATATGAACATCTGAACGATTACACTTACGATTGGGATCAGGCATATATATCGCTTGGTGTATCTGACAACAAGGGTATCAGGGATAAGGTCAGGCTGACTTTCAATAAGAACATTATAGATGCCCAGCCGGGGGCAGGTCAGACTGACCTCTTTGAGAAGGGGATCTCTTTCCCGGTGGTTCTGGACCCTAAGCTGCCTGACGGTATCAGCGGTGACTTCAGCCTGAACATTGGCCTCAGGGGCAGCGGCAGTATCTCTTTCTCACCAGTCGGCAAGACCACTGAGGTGTCTCTTGCATCCGGGTGGGATGCCCCTTCGTTTACCGGTACGTTCCTGCCGGCAGAGAGGGAGGTTACGGAGAAGGGCTTCACTGCCAGGTGGGTAGTGACACATCTCAACAGGAGTTTTCCACAGGTATGGACAGGTGACAGCTATAAGCCCTCTGATGATGCTTTCGGAGTCAACCTTATCCTCCAGGCAGATAATTATACAAAGGCAGAGCGAAGTGCGAAGTACGGGCTGCTCTTCATCGCATTGACCTTTTTCGTCCTGATCATTATTGAGCTCAGGTCGAAGGAGCGTATTCACATATTCTATTACCTGCTTGTCTCGCTCGCCCTGATACTGTTCTTTTCACTGCTTACAGCGCTAAGCGAACTTGTCGGATTTAATATGGCTTACCTGATATCTTCGGTGGCAACTATTGCTCTTCTCACTGTCTTTTTCAGATCATTGTTGAAAAAGAAAGGGATTGTTCTGGTAATAAGCGGACTGCTGATGGTACTGTACATCTTCATTTTTGTGCTTCTTGCGTTAAAGGATTATGCCTTCCTGGCAGGAAACATTGGTTTGTTTGTGTTGCTGGGTGTATTGATGATGGTGTCAGCCAGGTACAAATTATTTAAGGATTAACAACCCCGGAGGGGGAAAGGGAGAAAAGGAGAAGGGGAGAAGGGGAGAAAAGGAGCATATGAGGGGAAGTGCCGGTCCCCATCACAAAACCCTGTCCCCATCCCTTCCTCCTCCCAGGTGGAAGGGAATTTTAGAGTCAGGGATGAATTATGTTTTTTGGTGTTTTTGAAGTAACTTACATGCTTACTTAAAAACACTTTTAAAACATGGTCCTGAAGAGGTATGTCGAAGAAGAAACAGGGCAGAAGTTTGACCTGATTATCGTAGGGGGCGGGATCACGGGTGCTGCTGTAGCCTATATAGCAGCTGCACGGGGTCTCTCGGTCGCTCTTTTTGAAAAGAAGGATTATGGCGGTGCTACTTCGGCGGCCACGTCAAAGCTTATCCACGGGGGCCTCAGGTACCTCGCAAACGGAGAGTTAAAGCTGGTACGCGAATCACTGCGTGAGCGAAGAATCCTTGGAAACATAGCACCCAATTTTGTCTATCCGCTGCCCTTTGTAATGCCAAACTACAAAAAATGGAAAGGAAATATCTGGAAGATGCTTCTGGGTATGTACCTGTATGATATGCTTTCCTATGATAAGAAAGATACCTGGGATAAAGGCAAAAAGCTCGAGAATCACAGACTTATCTCGCACAGAAAAACCGTCAGGCTGGAACCCAACCTTAAAATGGAAGATCTCAGGAATGCCTTTTATTTCTTTGATTACCAGAGCATCTTCCCCGAGAGGCTGACACTCGCCTTCATCAAATCGGCAGCCGAGTACGGAGCTAAGGTATCGAACTACACACCTGTCGAAGGTTTCATTTTTGAAAACGGGAACAAGATCAAAGGAGTGAAAGTCAGGGATGTTTTTTCCGGCGAAGCCAAAAATATTCATGCTGACCTTGTAGTCAACTGCGGAGGAACCTGGGCTGACAAAATCCTCAATCTGGCAGCACAGAAAGATACTGCATCACATAAGGTAAAGCGCTCGGAAGGCATACATATAATCACCAAAAAGATTGCAGGGAACCATGTTGTTTCCCTTCAGAAGAAGGACGGCGGACATTTGATGATAATGCCATGGCGTGATCATTCGCTCATAGGTACAACCGATAAAGAATTTTACGGTGACCCTGATGATTACCGTGTTTCAAAGGATAGTATTAATGAGATCTTAAATGCTGTCAATGAGAACTATGGAAGAAAGATCTCTGCCGATGAGATTGTTCATGCCTACGGCGGACTGCGGCCCCTGGTCGACGATCAGACCAAAGGTACGTACGAGACATCAAGAAAATACGAGGTCTATGATAATTCTGTTGACGGTATCGAAGGGATGATAACTGTTGAGGGAGGCAAATACACAACCAGCAGGGGTCTTGCCAGGGAGGTTCTGAAACTTGTCTCGGCGAAGCTTGCCAGAACTCTTTCAGATCCTGTTTCAGACAACCTTTATCTCTCAGGATGCGAGATCAGGGACATGAAACAGTATATGATAAGACAGCATCTTAATTATAAAGATTTCAGCAGGAATACTGTTGAATATGTCAGCAGGAATTACGGCACTGAAAGCAAGATTGTATTCCAGATAGCGAGGGATGATCCGCGGTACGCCGAAGTAGTCAGTCACGACGGCGAGATACTGGCCGAAATTGTCTATGCCATCAAATATGAAAGCGCACGTACTCTGAAGGATATAATGCTGAGACGGACCGGTACCGGAACACTGGGAAAACCGGGGAACGATATTATCGCTAAGATTACAGCCATTGCTGCTGAAATGCTTGGCTGGGACAAAAAAAGGACTGAAGAAGAAGTTACATCTCTGAAGGGAGTATATGAATTATTATAAGAGCACAGGAATGGATTTAACATACCGCGAGATACTGAAATGGGGAGATAAGAGGGAAGAAGGAGTTGATCCTCATATGATGAAATTAATCAGGGAGAAATTTGGTCTTACAGACGCTGATTTCAGGGAAAAGCATCTCCCGGGGTCGCAGCCGGTAAAGCTTGACAAACCCTCTCTCCTGAAACCCGGACAACTTATTTTTTTAAAAAGTATAGCAGGAAGCGAGAACATTCTGACAGATGATTTCTCCCGTGCAAAATACTCTTACGGAAAGTTCTATGCAGAGCTTCTCGACTTAAGGCTTAACCTGGTCCCCGATCCGCCTGACGCTGTCGTTTCTCCGAGAAACCATGATGACATAGTCAGGATCGTTGAATTCTGCAATGAAGAGCGGATACCGATAATTCCCGTTGGCGGACAGTCATCCGTTACCGGAGCATTACGGGCTCCGAACGGAGGGATAGCACTGGACATGACAAAGTATCTCAACAAAATTGTCAGATTGAACACTGTCAATAAAACAGTGACGGTTCAGGCAGGGATGTCAGGCCCTGCTTTTGAGGAAGAGCTGAACAGGCATGGATATACCTGCGGTCATTTCCCGCAGTCATTTGAATACTCTACTGTCGGTGGCTGGATCGCGGCAAGGGGAGCGGGGCAGGCTTCGACAGGATATGGCAAGATAGAGGATATGGTGGTTGCCCTGAAAGTTGTCACGCCTGCCGGAGTGATTGAAACGAAAGAGTTCCCCCGTACAGCACAGGGATGGGATATATTCAGAGTATTCATCGGTTCTGAGGGCACTCTCGGAATAATAACCGAAGCCACTCTTAACATGCATATCTACCGGCCACAGAACACTGCATCGGCATCCTTTATTTTCAGATCTTTTGAGCAGGCGGTTGAAGCAATGCGGAAGATGATCCAGAGCGAATACGGTAAGCCGCACTTATTCAGGATCTCGGATCCTGACGAGACAGATATAGCGTTCAGGACAAGCGGGTTTGACAATACTTTTTCTGACAAGCTGTTAAAGATGCTGGGCTTCATGCCAGGCAAACGCTGCCTGATGTTTGTCACGGTTGAGGGTGAAAAGGATTATGCGAAGTTCGTCATGGGCAAAATAAAGCATACTGCAGGTAAGGGTAAGGGTATGTATATAGGCAGGAGTCCTGTAAGAAAATGGCTTGAGCAGAGATATACCAGCGCATACATGCGTGACCCGCTGATGGATATGGGAATAATGGCAGACACCCTTGAGACTGCGGTCACCTGGGAAAGCCTTCTCAGGCTATGCTCTGCAGCGCAGGCTTATGTCAGAAAGCGTCCGAGAGCATTTATGATGATCTATATTTCCCATGTATACGAGAACGGGGCGAATCTTTATTTTACCTTCCTCACTCCGATGGAAAAAGGCAATGAGATGAAAGACTTTACAGCTTTCCACAGAGGACTGGTAGATACCATACTTGAAAACGGAGGTTCCATCTCACATCACCATGGCGTGGGCAGAGTGCTTGCACCGTGGATGGAGGGACATCTTGGAAAGACATCGATGGCTGCTCTCGGTGCGGTTAAAAGACATTTTGATCCGAACAATATCATGAATCCCGGCGGAACGCTGGGCCTGCAATAAAATAAAAGATGAATTCATCAGATGAGCTTCTCCTGGCAATTGACTGTGGTACACAGTCGGTCAGGGCGGTTTTTATTGATCTCTCCGGAAACATACTTCAGATCGTAAGAACCGAGATCGAACCATATTTTTCAGTAGCTCCGGGATGGGCTGAACAATATCCGGAATACTTCAGGGATAAGATGTTCGAAACACTGAGAAAACTTTTCAGCGAAACGAAGTTTCAGAAGGAAAGAATAAAAGCAGTTACAATTACGACACAGCGATCCACCCTGGTCAATCTTGACAGGGATGGCAATTCACTGCGTCCGGCAATCAGCTGGCTGGACCAAAGGCAGTGTGCGGTTGACAAATATCCGGGAAAGCTTATGCAGATTCTCCTGGGAGCTGTCGGCATGCGCGAAGCTGTCGTTTACACGGTAAAAAACGGCGAGTGCAACTGGATAATGCAGAACACGCCCGAAGTCTGGGAAAAAACCAGCAAATTCCTGTTGCTTTCCGGTTATCTGACCTGGGTACTGACAGGGGAGTATACCGATTCGGTCGGGAGCACTGTGGCATATTTGCCTTTCGATTACAAAAAGCACAGGTGGGCAGATAAAAGCCACATGTACTCCAAAATGTACCCCATTGAAAGGGAAAAACTTCCAAAGCTGGTTAAGCCTTCTGAACTTCTTGGATATATAAGCAGGGAGGCTTCTGAAAAGTCAGGTATTCCGGAAGGACTGCCCCTGATCGCAGCTGCTGCCGACAAGGCATGTGAAGTTTTAGGGTCAGGGGTTTTTACACCTGATGTCGCCTGTTTAAGCTATGGGACCACATGCACCGTTGAGACAACACACAAGAAATATGTTGAGGTCATTCCGTTCTTCCCGCCGTATCCCAGTGCAATTCCTGACTGTTATAACACTGAGGTAATGATCTTCAGGGGTTTCTGGATGATAAACTGGTTCAAGAAGGAGTTCGGGCTGAAGGAGATACAGCTTGCAGAACAGATGGGCAAGGTACCGGAGGAACTCTTTGACGATATGATAAAAGACATTCCGGCAGGTTCAATGGGGTTGACCCTTCAGCCATACTGGTCTCCCGGATTGAAAATTCCGGGAACAGAAGCCAAGGGCGCCATAATCGGTTTTGGAGATGTTCATACAAGAGCTCATGTTTACAGGGCTATTCTCGAGGGTCTGGCATATTCACTCAGGGAAGGACTGGCCAGGACCGTTAAAAGGACCAAAATCCCCGTGAACAAGGTCATTGTTTCCGGTGGCGGTTCACAAAGCAGGCAGGCCATGCAGATAACCGCAGATGTATTCAACATGCCTGCTTGCAGGCCGCATACGTATGAGACTTCTTCTCTTGGCGCTGCAATAGATGCTGCGGTGGGTATGAAGTTCTTTAATGATTATGCTGCGGCAGTCGGATCAATGACCCGTACCGGTGAACAGTTCTTGCCGGACAGCAAGAATGCAGAGATGTATAACCAGTTATACGAAAAGGTCTATCTGAAGATGTATACGCATCTTCAGCCCTTGTATGAACAGATAAGGAATGTTACCGGCTACCCGGTAAAAATATAATTTATCTATCCGGGAGGTTACACTACCCCCACTTCAATATTACCGCCAATCCCTACTTTATCGCCGGCGATAATTACTACGGAAAGAATCCCGGGTTTCCGGACCGCGGTTTCAGTCACCTGATGAACCATTTCTTTTTTCTTTACCTCATTACAGAAAGCCGTGGCGTATGCATCTGCCATCGCTCCGGAACGACAGGCTATCATGCATGCGTCTGCCATGCCGAAGCTGAGCGAGTGGCCAACGGTACCTGAAGAACAGCAGACTGACAATGGTGTTTCTTCCGGTTTTATGCGAAGGACTATTTTCTCTGATAACGGTGAGTCACCTGCGTAGACTGCAATGGTGGCAGGGGAGGTAAGCTTCATGAATATGTCTCCGCCATTTTCGATGATCACTTCGTCAAGGTTATACTGCATAATGAGGTCATTGCAGATGCATTCAGCGATGGCGCCGGCCACAGCGCTCATAGGGCCTGTGCCCGCCATATGCGCGGCCTCGCTCATATCCTTCACTATCTGATGCACTCCCGCCGGCGCCACTACAGGCACAAGCGAGTCCCTGAACTCAGGGAATTCCCCAATATGTTTCTCCAGAACACTGCGATAGACCATGATGCGGTCCATTGTAAAGCATTCAATATCACTACTGTAATGGGTTGTGTCAACTGCCACCCAGAGGTCGGTCTCGCGGAAGGCCGACCTGAAGGTGCGCCATCGCGCATTGCCCATGGCTTCTCGGTAGAAACGGGGCTGGTATGACGCGCTTTTAACCAATGTCTATTGAAAAAAGCCTGAGCGGGCATGACGTCAGGCAGAGCTCACAGACAACACATTTCTCCGGATCAAACGAGAGCTCAGCTGTCTGTCGTCCCATGGTGAGTGCTCCTGCAAAACACACAGCAGAACAGGCGCCGCAGTGAATGCAAAGGTCATCCCTGTAGTGAATCTTCTTGTCAATTGGCTCGCACTCAACATTCTGTTTCTTAATGTATTCCATACCTTCTTTCAGGACCTTCACGGGCGCGGTCATCTCCATCACAAGATGACCTATTTTGCCAGGCGAGACGTCTGCTTTAACAATGTTAACCATGATGTCATACTTCTTGATCAGGTTATATGTTATCGGCTCCCCTGTTGCATCAGGAGGGAATGTCAGCACAAATCTTCTGCTTGTCATATTTTTTACATTAAAGTCAGATTCTAATTTCCAGTTTATTCAGCCCTGTTGTTTTCCGGAACAACTCAACAGGTTCGGTAAGCAGAAAGCGGCCATCAGTCACCTCCTTTTTCAACAGGGCAGCTATCTCTCGCGCCACCTTGACGCTAGAGAGCGGAGCAGTACGTATCTTTTTACCATTCAGTTTTATTTCTCCCGAGAAGAGTGCCTTATAGTTAGTTCGGCCAAGGATCTCGAACTTACCAGATCCGTAGTCGATTATGTTGGTCTCTATCTGGCTGTTCCGGATGGATACCCTGTGCGCCATATCCTCATCCAGCACAGGTATCGGAATCCCTATTCCCACGAACATTGTGACGCCATATCTCTCAAAGTATGCTGCCTTAATATACTTTGTGCTCATTTGTTTTGCATCACCTATTAGTGCAAGGGTCGCAGCATTTCCCACGGGAATGCCATTCTCATTAAGCGGTTTACCGGTATTGAACTGTGTTCCATGCCAGGCCACGTAGCCGGTGGTACCTCCCATGAAAATCCTTGTTCCAATCCCTATTGTTCTCATTTCCGGGTCATTGAGAAGAGGGCTCAGCTCTCCTGAAGTCGAAAAATTTGCATTACCGAATGCAGGCAGGAGCGTCCCCATATAGGTGAACTTAAGCTTTGAAGTGCTGTTTACTGCTACATTGTAATTCTGGTAGGCATTTCGCGGATTGAACATTATGAACTCATTAATTGAGTTTTTATTGATGAGCGTCTTTATTTCTGTCCGCGGGTAGCAGTCGGTGCCCTTGCCTTGTGCCTGCAGCAGCACGTCTTTGCCAGCAATCAGTTCTTCAATCACGTGGGCTCCGCCATACTGATCATGAGGCATTGCTGTCTCGGTAGCTCCGAGGTAACAATCAACTGCAGCTATGCCACCGTATGCCGGCACATTGTTCAGGGTGATCTTCTCCATGCGCATTGGCGGGTCAGAATGCCCGAAGTTCATAAACACGCCCGATGAGCACATCGGTCCGAAGGTAGCGGTAGTAACAACATCGACCCTGCTCATCACCTCGGCAGGAGTCATCTCTTTGCCCATGGCAGAGACCTGCTCAGCGGTAAGAACGACGGCTTTACCGCTGCGGATCTTAGAATTGATCTCCTCAATGCTTCTTTTCTTCGGCATATAATTATTTTTAAAGTAATTTTAAATAATAAAACCCAAATATATGCTCAGATCACTTATCATTGGCATCATTCTGTCGATTTTTCTCGTTTCATGTAACACTGAAGAGAGTCGTGACATTGATGTAATGACTTTCAATATCAGGGTTGACAATCCTGGCGACAGCCTGAATGCATGGCCTAAAAGGGCCCCGATGGTGGCTGGTTTCATTAATGATCAGATACCTGATCTGCTTGGAATGCAGGAGGTATTATGGCGACAGTATCAGTATCTTGATTCCGCCCTTACCGGTTATGGCTCTGTAGCGGCAGGCCGTGACGACGGCATTAAGTTCGGGGAGGCATGTCCGGTCTTCTACCGACTTGGACGTTTCAGTCCGCTTGCCAGCGGCACCTTCTGGCTCTCGGCTACGCCTGACGTGCCTGGCTCGGTGGGATGGGGCGCAGCGCTTACACGTGTGGCAACGTGGGTAAGGCTTTATGATAAAACAGTCAGGGACACATTACTTTTTATCAATACTCACTTTGACCATGTAAGCGACTCAGCCCGTTTAATGAGCTCGGGAGTGCTTCTTGACAGGCTGAAAGAGCTGGCGGGGGATAACAACTTTGTGATCACGGGCGATTTCAATGCACTGCCCGGGAGCAAGGCGATAGCAAGGATGCAGGAAGACGATTATGCAATAGAATCATATTCTATATCAGAGACTCCGCCGGCAGGGGAGACATACACCTTCAACGGATGGAAGGATACAGCGGGCGACAATCGTATTGATTATATCTTTGTACGTAACGGGATGAAAGTCAGTTCCCACGAGACATTCAGGGTCATTAAAGACGGTGTTTTCATCTCGGATCACTGGCCGGTGAAGGCGAGAATCAGGCAATAGAGGGCCGACCGTTAAGAAATTGCCCAGTGGGCAATTTTAGGGAGGAGACAGACTGCAGGGCAGGGTAAGGGAGAATAAGAATTAAGAATGGAGAGTAATGGGGATTAACCTGGCAAAACCATTTTATTTTATCTTGATTTCGCCATGCAATCTGAGATCAGCAGATGAGACGCATACAGAAAGATATACCTTTCCCTTCTCGAGAACAAAAGCATGATCATCAACATCCCAGTATTTAAGATCATCCGTCTTTAACGGGATGGTTATGATTTGCGACTCTCCTTTTCTGACATGAACCCTGCTGAAACCCTTCAGGGCTATTGCGGGTCGTTCAACTTTTGATTCAGGGAAGCTGACATATAACTGAACAACCTCGTCACTATCGTAATTGCCTTTGTTTTTAAGTCTGAAAGTGACATTTACCGTCTCGTGGTCACCGGCTGACTTTTTTTCGATATGCAGATCCGAATAGTTGAATGCTGTATAGCTGAGACCATAGCCAAACGGGAAGAGCGGCTTTGATTTACTGTAAAGGTATGTGCGACCTTTCCGGATATCATACTCGAGGATGGGAAGCAATTGATCGATTGATGAGGGCCATGTCTGCACCAGACGGCCTGCAGGGCTGCTTTTGCCAAATATGACATCAGCCAGGGCGTTGCCGAGTTCCTGGCTTGACTGTGAGATATGCAGAATAGCAGGGATGTTGTCCTTTGACCAGTTAATGGTATATGGAAAGCTTGAGACAATTACAAGTATCGTGTTCGGATTGGCAGCAAATACAAGTTTGGCTAGGTCCTCCTGTTCAAGTGATAAAGCCTGCCGGTCAATCTCTTCGCGGCCGTCGCTGGCTACATAGTTCACCCCCCATCCAAGTCCGTAGCTCAGGGGGTGGTTCCCCACGCATACGATAGCCACATCGGCTTTGCCTGCAGCTATGACGGCCGAGTCTGCTTTGTTTGAAGCTGCGAACAGGACCTGCACATCATCACCCACGGCATTTTTTATGCCCTGCAGTGCCGAGACCCTGTACGGGGGTGTGCCGGAATACCAGTCAGACACGACCAGGTTTGCACTGGGGCCGATTATGGCAATGGTTTTTAATTTATCTTTTTGAAGTGGAAGTGTCTGGTTTTTATTCTTCAGCAGAACGATTGACCTGACAGTCGTTTCGCGCACCAGCTCCCTTGTCGTGGCTTTCAACCATGGTGAAACGGTATCGGTGACACCTATTCCCGAGTATGGGTTATTAACCGGGTCTTCGAGCAATCCCAGTTTGAGCAATACCCGGAGGTTGCCCATCACAGCCCTGTCTATTTCGTTTTCACTGATCAGGCCTTCCTTCACTGCTTCAGTAAGCGGTTTTTTATAATCGTCAAGAAACATTGTTATTCCTGCGTCCAGGCAACCTTTGGCAGCTTCTTTCAGATTTGGATAATAACTGTGCTGCGTGACCAGCTGACGGTAAGCACCGCCGTCGGTAGCGATAATTCCGTTCTGGCCCCATTCGTTGACAGTGACGTCCTTAAGAACGGGATGGACAATACACGGAATGCCGTTGTATTTGTTGTAAGCAGTCATAAACGCCCGGGAGCCTCCTTCAGTAACGCCTTTATAAAAAGGGTAGGAGTAGTATTCACGGAAGAGCCTGTCGTCAAAGTCGGATGAGTTTATTGCCCGGTTGTTTTCATTACTGTTGGCAAGGAAGTGTTTCATCAGCGATGCTGTCTTCCAGTATTTAGGATCGTCACCCTGCAGGCCTTTTACAAAAGCGACTACCATGGTTGCGGTAAGATAAGGGTCTTCGCCATAACATTCTTCAGTGCGGCCCCAGCGTACATCGCGTCCCAGATCAGCGTTTGGGGCAAGGACTATCAGCCCTGCGCTGGCATATCTGGTATTTTGTGTAAGAAAGCGGCATTCCTCGGCTTCCTGGTCCGCCACTTTTTCAAGCTGTTGCGGGTCCCACATCTGTGCCAGGCCTATAGCCTGCGGGAAGGTGGTGGTTACCGATTTGCCCTTGCCTCTGACGGCCCAGTTGGCCGGTCCGCTGAGTGCAAGCCCGTGAAGACCTTCTACAATCCTCGTGCCTTTTATGCCCAGGCGCTCTACGGAAGGCCGTGCTGAGAGGCAGTTGATCTTTTCGTCCAGGGTCATCAATGAAATGAGATTGCTGAGCCGTTCTTCATCGCCCAACTTGCTATTCTGAAAGGGGTAGTTCTGTGCCCGGTTATAGATTGTGGTCATGCAGAGAAGGATTATTACCGCGATCCGCTTCATTTCAGGGAGTTTTATGCTAAGGTAAAAGATTATCAATTAATCGGGGGAAGGTTTTTATTATCTTTGATTGTTAATTATTAAATCCGGAAAACAATCCAATATGAACAGAAACAAACTCATCTCAATCTCCGCAATTGTTTTTGCGGTTCTGGCATTATTCTTTATCTTGCAACCAGGCATGGCACAGAGACCTTACATAAAAAACTTCGACCTGAACCGTTACCTCGGAAAATGGTACGAGATAGCACGCTTCCCGCATTCTTTTGAAAAGGGACTGGTAGGATGCTCAGCCAACTATACCCTTCTTCCCGACGGTAA
>JADGPV010000201.1 GCA_017882245.1 Bacteroidales bacterium
GTTCTTAACGAAGGAGTAGCCTTTTTGTCATCCGACCGCAAAGTGACTATGTCGAACAATCTCTTCACTGTCTTCCTTAATTCAATGACAGGGGAGCATTCAATCACGCCCGAAGGTTTTATTGATCAACCGCTCTTTGCCGGAGTGAAGTCATTCCTTGATAACCATCAGCACGTGACCCCAAAAAGTCCCGAGACACCTTCGACGGAATACCATATCGAAAAAGCAGGAAAGTTTTTCGGCATTCGCTGCATCCTGTTCCACGACGACAGTTTCGAGATCGTTCTTACCGACATCACCCGTACCGAACAGTCCAAATCGATGCGTCAGCAGATGACATCAAACATCGCCCATGAGCTGAAGACACCCATAGCTTCAGTCAGGGGATACCTTGAAACCCTGATGGTAAACAAGGATCTTGATGAAGAGAAAAAGAAGTATTTTCTAGAGAAGGCTCTTGCTCAGTCGACAAGACTGACTGACCTGATCACTGATATCGTCACCCTTAACAAGCTTGATGAGACAGGTAGCAGCTTCGCGTTTGAGGAAGTGGATGTCGCTTCAGTGGTGAAGGAGGTGCGCGACAATCTGATGACATCAATAAACAAGAAGAAGATCAGTGTCGTCATAGACCTTGATGCCGATGCCGGAGTCACGGCAAACAGGTCTCTTATAGTCTCGGTATTTCAGAACCTTATGGAAAATGCGGTGACATATGCAGGTGAGAATGTCACCATCACGATAAAAAGCCTACCCGGGGGACCGGGTTTCAGGCGGTTCTCGTTTGCTGACAACGGTATCGGTATACCCGAGGAGCATCAGCCGCGTATCTTTGAGAGGTTCTACAGGATAGATGACGGGCGTTCGCGTAAAAGCGGCGGAACAGGTCTGGGATTGGCTATCGTCAAAAATGCCATTCTGCTGCACAAGGGTGAAATTTCTGTCAGGACGCGGCCGGGTGGCGGAACGGAATTTATTCTTTCTTTGCCTAAATAATCATAATTACCATAAAATCACAATCATGAAAATAAACAGAACGGCCCTGATTGCAACCTTCCTGTTAATTTCGGTCGGTGCAGCGACAGCGCAGAAGTCATTTAAAGATATTGAAGGCGCATGGAGCGGAAGCATAAGTGAAAGCGGTAATGCGCTCAGGCTGGTATTTAATTTCACACCGACAGAGGCAGATACGGTGAAGGCCACCCTTGACTCCCCTGATCAGGGTGCCATCGGTATACCTCTTGGCAGGGTAACTCTTGCAGATGATACTCTTATTGTCGATGCGTCAATGCTCAAAGGACAATACAAGGGTGCGATCGCCAATGACACGACAATAACAGGCGTCTGGACCCAGCTTGGGAAGAAATATCCCCTTGAACTGAAGCGGGGTGCCAGACCGATTATATATAACCGACCTCAGGAGCCGGTGCCACCGTACCCTTATAAGGAGGAGGAGGTTACCTTCAGAAACAAAATTGAGAATTTTGACCTCGCTGGCACGCTGACTTTACCTGAGGGCAACGGTCCTTTTGCAGCTGTGGTCATGATCACAGGATCAGGACCGGAGGATCGTAATGAAACTGTTTTTAATCATAAGCCCTTCCTGGTGATCGCCGATTATCTTACCCGCAACGGTATAGCTGTTCTCCGATACGATGACCGTGGCTGTGGTAAATCAAAGGGTAATTATGCAAATGCTACATCGCTGTCATTTGCTGACGATGCTGCTGCTGCAGTAGCATATCTTCTCGGACGACCTGAAATCAATCCTGAAAAGATAGGTCTCGCTGGCCATAGTGAGGGTGGACTTATAGCCCCAATCGTGGCCTCAAAGAATAAAAACATTGCCTTCATCGTCTCTCTTGCAGGAACGGGAGTCCGTGGTTATGACATAATAATAAAACAGACTCGCGATATATTAGCTGCATCAGGCGTAACTGAGAAAGAAATTGAAGAGACAGTCGCAACAAACGGGAAGTTGTTTGAGATGATAATGGCTGAGCCCGATCAGCGCAAGCTGGCAAAAGATGCTATGGAATGGTATGGCAAAGAGCTTGATAAAAAAGGTCTGACTCCTGAGGCACGCAAAGAGCAGATGGCATCATTCATTCAAGGGCTTGTATCAGCGAACAATCCATGGATGAGGTATTTCCTTATAACTGACCCTGCTCCCTTCTGGAGCGAGGTAAAATGTCCCGTGCTGGCTCTCAACGGGGAAAAAGATATGCAGGTCAACTATGAAGTGAACCTGCCGGCCATAAAAGCTGCTCTGAAAAAAGGAGGCAATAAAAAGGTCACGACCGTAAGCCTGCCCATGCTCAATCATCTCTTCCAGCACTGCACCACGGGTGCCCCTGCCGAGTACGTCACCATTGAAGAGACATTCTCACCCGAAGCGCTGGAGATCATTGCCAAATGGATCAAAAAGACGGTGAGAGTAAAGTAAGCCTGAAAGTCTGAGGTCTGAGAGTCTGAAGGTCTTTGCGGTTATCAGATTAATTCATAATTCTTAATTTTTAATTCTTAATTACTGCCTCGCTCCATCGTCCGCACGCAAAGTCGCTCCATCGTATCATTACTTCTTCAACCTTGCAATAACCTTCCTTCCCGCGGCCTTCATGCCTCCTGAGGCATCGCTGATGGCCATCTGAACTGCAACGGTTACCTCATTTATTATGTCGGGATAAAGGGCGCAGAACGATGAGAGTATCTCCATACCGTAAGCCTTCGGTGCCACCGGCGTGTTCTCTGTCCGCATGATCCCCAGGCAATACTCAATCAGTTTCGCATGATGCGATTGAGGTATTCTGTTGATATCACTCTTCATTATCACCCTCATGAACGACCTCTGGACGCTTTCGTTTAACAGTCCGGGCAGGGTGTCAATCATCTCAGGAAGAAAGGATGAAAGAACCTCCCGGTTGATATCGACGACTTTTGACAGCGCCCATGAAGCCATGAAACCCACCCTCTTCTCGGGAGATGAGGATAATGTGACCAGTTGTGAAAGCAGTACAGGGTCGCTGACAGCCGAGTGAGCCACCATGGTAATTTCATATGTGCTGGTGATGCGCCCCATCATCTTTGACATTTCTTCCCCTGCTTCGGAAATAATGATGTTCCGGGTATCATCCGCATCCTGCCTGACCGGGGTCTTATACCGGGAGACATATTGCCGAGCAACCGGAATATCAGCCGCAGTCATATCAAGCTTCAGCAGATCTCCTGGCGACATCCACCTGTATTCATCATGCTCGCTCAGCACCGGCTTTGATGAAAGTGTCTCACACAGAAAGGGAATGAGTCTTATCTGCTTATCTCCATAATCATACTCGACCTTATCGAGCCTTCCGGTAATTATGATGCATATGCCCAGCTCCTCATCTATCTCCCTGATGATACAGTCCTCATGGTCCTCTCCAGGCCTGGTTTTACCTCCGGGGAACTCCCACTTACCAGCGTTATCCTTCGCCGGCCCGCGTCGCATCGCCATGACCAGTCCCTCATCATTTCGTATGATAGCGCAGGTTACATCGATCATGGCTCATCGCATATGACAGTCTCGTACCCGGGCATCTGCTCAAGCTGCACGAATGTATGGGTGGCAGTGTCAATTTTCCCCGTAAAATGAGAATTACCGTTGGTAATAATAAGGTACTTAACTCCGTAATTGTAGTTATAGTTGATCACCTGGTCAAATACTTCCTGACTGATTTTTACATGCTGCGCCTTGCATTCGACAATCATGACCGGGAGTCCGCTCCGGTCATGGATGAGTATATCTGCCCTGCGCATCATTGAGTTGAGTCTGAATGATGCCTCTACCTGTATCAGACCGGGAGGATACCCCAGGTACTCAGTGAGGTAGTTGACAACATGCTGTCTCACCCACTCCTCAGGTGTAAATGCCACATACTTATGTCTCAGACGATCATAGATGAGTTTGCCTCCCGGACCATCTTTGATGCGTAATGAACATGGCGGCAGTTTCAGCGGTTTCAACTTAATTTGTATTTTTGATAACCATTAAGCACAGCAAATATAAATAAACAGCACCGAAGGTCATGAGAACAAAAGAAGATATAGTGAACAACTGGTTGCCGCGATACACGGGCAAGGATCTGGCTTCCTTCGGCAGCTTCATTCTGCTTACTAATTTTACCCACTATGTTGAACTCTTTGCGGAGTGGAACAAGGTGAAGGTTGAAGGCAGAGACAAAAACTGCCCAAACGCAACATCCGACGGTATAACTATTATCAACTTCGGTATGGGGAGCCCCAATGCAGCAACTATCATGGATCTGCTCAGCGCCATACAGCCCAAGGCGGTTCTCTTCCTGGGCAAATGTGGGGGACTAAAGAGAAAAAATAAACTGGGTGACCTGATATTGCCTATCGCTGCGATCAGAAGTGACGGTACCTCAAATGACTATCTTCCGTCAGAGGTACCTGCCCTGCCTGCCTTCAAACTGCAGAGCGCCGTCTCAGCGGCTATCACTAGGAACAAACTTGAGTACTGGACCGGCACTGTCTATACCACCAACAGGCGGGTCTGGGAATATGACGACAGGTTCAAGAAATACCTTGTCAAGACCAGGGCTATGGCCATTGATATGGAGTCAGCCACGATCTTCACTGTAGGATTTGCCAACGAGATTCCTACAGGCGCCCTCCTCCTCGTCTCTGATCAGCCGATGATATCAACCGGTATTAAGACGGAAGCCAGCGACCGTAAAGTGACAAGACGGTTTTCTGAGATACACCTGAGGATAGGCATCGAAGCCCTGACAGAGATAAAAGACAACGGCATTTCGGTCAAACACCTTCGTTTCTGATGGCATCTGACTACAAAGAGATCATCAGGGATCTGAAGAACAAGATCTTCAAGCCAGTCTATTTTCTCGCCGGCAAAGAACCATACTTCATAGATATCTTAACTGATTTCATTGAGGATAACGTACTTGATGAGTCGGAAAAAGATTTTAACCAGACCGTTTTGTACGGTCCTGATGTCACGGTGACACAGGTCATAGAGACCTGCCGTCGTTTTCCGATGATGTCAAACCAGCAGGTAGTAATAGTGCGCGAGGCACAGAAACTGAAAAAAATCGATGACCTTCTAATCTATGTTGATAATCCCCTGAATTCAACAATCCTTGTCATTGCCTATAAATATGAAGATCTTGACAAGCGAAAATCGCTATACCGGTCGCTTTTTAAAAAAGGCTGGTACTTTGAGTCAAATAAGGTGCCGGAGTACCAGATACCCGGATGGATAGACAGGTACCTGACTGACAGGGGGATAATGGCTGACACTGATGCGTCTCGTCTTCTCGGGGAGTTTCTCGGTAATGACCTGGGGAAGATAGCCAATGAGCTTGATAAACTTATCATCTCTCTGCCAGAGAAGAACCCGCGCATTGACACTGTGCTGATAGAAAAAAGCATCGGGATCAGCAAAGACTATACCCCCAACGAACTGTGGAAGGCTATCGTCTACCGTGATACGCTCAAGGCAGCGAGGGTTGTAAATTATTATGCCGCTCACTCAAAGAAGGATATAATCCCGCTCTTTTCCGTGCTCTTCTCAAACTTCAGTCGCGTACTTATCTACCACAGTCTTAAAGACAAGACTGATGGAAATGTGGTAGCCATGCTAAAGACGTACCCCGGTTATGTTAAGGACTTCAGGACTGCAGCAGCGATATATAATGTTGGAGCTTGCATGAATGTCATCAGCCTGGTACGCACGTATGATCTGAAGGCTAAAGGATTTGGAGAGGCAGGAAGTGACGAGGGTGAGTTGCTTCGTGAGATGGTATTCAAGATA
>JADGPV010000202.1 GCA_017882245.1 Bacteroidales bacterium
CTGCGCTTACAGGTGAGTCTATGCTCATCAGCAAGAAAGAAGGTGATATGTTGTTCTCCGGATCTGTAGTAAAAAATGGGGAATGCAATGCAGTAGTGACAGCAACAGGCATTAATACTTTTTTTGGTAAAACAGTCCAGTTGGTTCAAATGGCTAAACCACGACTGCACATGGAAGAAGTTGTAGCTAATGTAGTGAAAATATTATTTTCACTTGTGCTTGTATTTGTTGGTATCACTTTTGCAATTTCTTTATTGAGGGGTGAAACCTTTTTATCCATGCTTCCTCTAGTGCTGATTTTATTGGTAACTGCTGTTCCTGTGGCTATGCCAGCCATGTTTACCGTAAGTATGGCAAAAGGTTCACAGCAGTTAGCTGCCAAAGGAATTCTGATTAGTCGGTTAAGTGCTACTGAAGATGCTGCAACACTAACTTCCCTGTGCATTGACAAGACAGGAACTATAACTCAAAATAAATTATCGGTACATGAAATAGAACCTGCAGAAAATTTTACTGTCGACGATATTTTACGGTATGGTGTGCTGGCATCCGTAGCTGCCAATAAGGACCCGATTGATATGGCCTTTCTGCAAAGGGCGGCAGATAATAAGACAGATACTTCTGGTTATACTCAAACTTCCTTCACTCCGTTTTCATCTGATACCAGAAGAACTGAAGCAATAGTACAAAAAGATGGCAAACAGTTTAAAGTAATGAAGGGTGCATATAATACTATCAAAGGTTTATGCAACCTGCAACAATCAAAACTTGATATGACTGTCGATGCCTGGGCGGCAAAAGGATTCAAAACAATGGCTGTTGCGGTACAGAAAGATAATGTAACTTATCTGGCGGGCGTTGTTGCACTGGTTGACCCTCCGCTGACCGATTCTGCAAAGATGATTTCAGAAATAAAAGAATTGGGAGTTAAAGTAAAAATGCTCACGGGCGATGCGCTTCCTATTGCTAAGGAGATAGCTATTCAGGTAGGTGTGGGTGATGATATCGTTGCTGCAGGTATGTTACGGGAATATCCACCGGGCAGTGATAGCCATTCAATAATTATTGCCCACAACGGATTTGCAGAAGTGTTACCGGAAGATAAATTTACCATCGTTAAAACCTTGCAGCAGTATCATGAAATTACCGGCATGACCGGTGATGGTGTTAACGATGCCCCGGCATTAAAACAGGCTGAAGTGGGGATAGCAGTTAAATCAGCTACCGATGCTGCTAAACAGGCTGCAAGTGTAATTTTACTTCATGAAGGGCTGGAAAGCATCATTAGCCTGATAACTGTTGGTCGAACAATACACCATCGTATAACCAATTGGGTAATAAGTAAAATTTCAAAAACATTGTTTACAGTGGCCTATGTATGTGCTGCTTATATAATTACCGGACAGTTCGTGGTTAGCGCTTTTGATATGGTTCTGTTATTATTTATTATTGATTTCGTAACATTGACATTATCTACCGATATTGTAAGCTGGTCAAAAAAGCCTGATAGTTGGAAAATAAAACCACTTGTAAAAGATGGTTTTATTTTAGGATTATTTTTGATTGCAGAGGCTTTAGTATGGCTATTTATCGGGAAGAAATATTTTGAGCTTACTGACATTAACCAGTTGCATTCATTTGGGTTCGCTACTCTGTTTTTTGCCGGCATTTTCAATATATTTGTTGTACGCACACCTACCCGGTTTTATAGACAACCTATAGGTAAAAACTTACTACTGGCTATAATAGCAGATATAATTCTGGTCTGCTTTATTTTATCGTTGGGTTTACCGGGCTTCTCCATTTTGCCAATTGTCGTAACGGGTAGCAGTTTATTGTATTTTGCCTTCTGCAGTTTAATCATTAACGACTGGTTAAAAGTAAGATTGAAGTATTGACACATTCCTCAAATAATATTTTACTTAGCCAGAACTACTATATGATTTGTAAATGGTTGATTTGTTATCTTATTAATGACGTTTAATACAGCTTTTGATGGTTAATATGATCTGGCCAAGTATGCATGACGATTATTATCTTTGCTTATCGTGAGGCCGGCTTGAATATTTTATTCTTCAGTAATATTAGTTTGACAAAAATGCTGAAACTTTTTATGTTGCCAATAATCATGTTCTTACAGCAGGAGCACATGACAATGACTACTATTGAGAATGTGCCAGGTACTGATTCATTGAAGGTTCTGATAAATTATAATTTTTACGAATTTCTAAAGGATTACCAGCAAACCTTAAATGATGACATAGATATTGATATATTTCGCAGTCGCAAGCCATTTCCATCTGACCTTGCAAATAATTATATCAATTCAAAGATTTCAATTGATGTAAACGGAAAACCTCTTCTCGGGAAATTGTTGAAAATGGAGAAATCAGGTGAAAACATAAACCTATTTGTCCTTTTCAGACTTAAAAAGGAAATCAGAACTCTAAAAGTAAGCAATACAATACTGATGGGTTTGCATTCGAATATTGAAAATCTGACAATTCTTAGAATTAATGATTTTGAGAAAGAGATTAAATTTACACAGCAACATCCTGAGGAGACATTCTCATTTAAATGAAAGATAATTTCTATATGAGAATAATTTATTTATTCTCCAGCATAAAAGCTTTGCTGCATTGAATTTCAGGTTGTCTGAGCATGGAAATGAAGATCATAAGCACTATCATTCACATTATGTATTTCATAAGCACTAAATTATCAGATCATTAAACTCACTGTCAATGAAAAAAATCGAAATATCTCTTGGTTTATTATTCCTGACGGCAGTGGTATGGTCACAACCCCGACCCGTAAAATTAAGCGGCAATATTATAATTGATACGGACTGCGGTTTTGATGACTTCAGAGCTGTAAGCCTGTTGCTGTCCAGACCTGAAATCAAAATCAAAGGGATACTAACAACGGATGGTTCATTGCCACCTTCCGAAGGACTTATAAAAGTGACTTCTTTGCTCAAAGAATTTAATAGGGATGATATACCAGTTGCATGCGGAGAATCATCCAAGACAATAAATCCTGCATGGCGAACATTTAACAGAAGCTATACGTGGGGCAGGCAAAATATCGACTTTAAACCTGAAATGAGCACAACAGATTTAATTTTCAAAATCTTAAAATCTGAAAAAGAAAAAATTACATTGGTTTGTCTTGGTCCGTTAACAAATATTGAAAAAGGATTAAAGGCTGATCCGCAAATCGCTTCAAAAATTGAACGGATTATATGGTACAATGAATCAGTCAAACCTGCACAGGGATTCAATTACGAATGTGATAAAGAGAGTGCAAATTCGCTTTTGAAATCCGGTTTAAGGATTGATGTAATTTCAAATCTCAATATTGAAGATGCAAAATTCGATACCACAATTTTAAATGTATGTAATCATTCTGGTAGTGAAATTGCCAGGATACTTTCCATTGTTTTTAATCAGAATACGGTAAAGAAATCTCTTTATGATGGACATTTCGTTTTAGCTGACGAACTTGTAACTGTATACATCACTAATCCGGAATTATTCAATATCAATGCCGAAACAGACAGATTAAATATAAGATTCAACAAAGACTTTGAAATTAACGCAGTCAAGGAAGTAATTATTGATATGATAAAGGGTAACTATACATCAGAACGCAACATAGTATTCAACAGGTTTCCCATTAACCGTGAGGTTTTTAATTATGATATCCGGCCAATAATTGACACCACACTTGCTCTTTATGGACCAGATGAATGGAAAGCCAATGTTATGACGGACGAATTTCATGGGCATCTTGGAGTATTTTCAATAGTTGGCGCAAAGATGGGCATTAAAGCAAGAGAAATATTTGGAGCAGGACCGGACATGCTGGAAGTAGTTACCTTTGCAGGATCAAAACCGCCATACAGCTGCCTTACAGATGGCATACAGGTAAGTACCGGTGCGACACTTGGAATGGGAACAATACATCTTGCAAAAAGTAAGAAGATAAGTCCGACAGCTGTGTTTACATATAATAACTGCTCTATAAAAATAAGCCTCAAACAGGAATATCTTGACAGAGTTGATGCGGATATTAAAGAAGGTATTTCGAAATTTGGATTAATGGACGATGGCTATTGGAAACTTATCAGGCACAATGCATTGAAATACTGGATGGAATGGGACAGAAATAAAATCTTTGATATTGAGGAATTACCTTCAAAGAAACAGGTTCGTATCAAAAATTGAAATAGTGAAAATTACACAATCAAAAATCAATGCTGAAAATTCTGATCTTAAATATCCTTCTTGCGTTTCATCCGATTCATGTGACCCTGACAAGTATCGATCAGTCCCGGGGAAATGATACGCTGAAGGTCTTTTTCAGAATGTATTATGATGATTTTCTGAGAGATTACAGATTGTTCAAACAGGAGTCAGGTTTCAAGGAAACGACAAATTCAGAAGAGATACCTGATCAAATGTTAAATGAATATTTTGATGACAGAGTAAGGATCTATATTAACAAAAAAATACTAACTAGTAAGTTAATTTCGGTTTCAAATGACGGTTATGAAATCTGTTTGAGTCTGATTTATAAATCGAATAAAGATCCCGGCAAACTTAAAATTAGGAACAGTGTCTTAATTAAGATTTACAGCGATCAGGAGAACATGATCTACCTAAATATCAACAATTATCAGGATGCGGTAAAGCTAACCCCAAAATCAAATGTTGAGACACGAAATCTTAGATAAATAGCAAATAAGAAAAAACTCGCTCTTTCCGGAAATTCTCTTATGCCGCCCCTTTGTGTCCAGACGTAAAGCTCAAGTCATAATAAACTTGACTTTGGCTTTTTGCTGGCGTAACTTTGATTAACCAACCCCCCTTTCAGCTATGAAAAATATTCTAATACGTGCCATAATTTTGATTTTTATATCATTACAGGCTAATGGACAACAATTGCAAGATACCTTGTTTCTGAAGAATGGGTATAAAGCAGTTGGGAAATTGCTCGGGCAGTCAAAGACAGAATACAGGTTTAGGTCATCAGATGGAATATACTTCATCTTTTCTCCAGATGAGGTAGAAAAAATCGTTACCACCCCGGAAATGATAATGAGGAAAGTCAATCCTGATACATTGAATACCGACCTTCTTAATCTGTATAGGCAAAAAGCTGTTAAAATGAGAAATACGGGGAGGGCTTTAACATTAAGTGGTGCCGGTGTTATAGCAACAGGCATTGTTATTGGAATAATTTTCTGGAACATTCCAGGCGAACCGGGTGGAGACATGGATGGTCTTTTAGCTGCTTTTTATGTCATGGGTATCGGCGGTCTGGTTGGTATTCCCTGTGCTGCAGCTGGCATTCCGTTATGGGCAGTCGGAGGCAGCAGAAAGACTAAAGCGGAGCTTAATTTGCAAAAGTTTAATATTGCGCCAGTGGGTTCAATGGCCGTTGGATTGGGAATAACAATAACGTTTTAATCTGATATTGAACAATTTATTACCAGCCTTCGGTATCAAATATGAAAAACCCGGGATTTGTTCCCGGGCTTTCTACGCTCAACGCTCTCCACTCATATCTCGATTGTAGCCCCACTAAGAGAATTATCGAACCTTTTTTATGAGGATTTGCGGACCTGGTTATCATATCCTGATAATCAAAATCCTTTGGAAAAGAATATCAAATATTCAGTAACTAAAGGACATTATCCTTAAAGTTAGATCATGAGATTATTGATAGATCATTCAGGTCAATATTAAAATTGATATCTTGCATCTGGATAAGGATTGATATGCTTCAATAAAAAGATACAAAATAACATAGTAATGATCCCTTTTAACAAACCTCTTCTCTCAGGGAGAGAGGTAGAATACATTATAGATGCTGTCAGATCCGGAAAAATATCAGGTAATGGGATATTCACTCAAAAATGTCAGGCTTTTTTTGAAAATAAATATGGCTTAAAGAAATGCCTTCTAACCACTTCTTGTACTGATGCACTTGAGATGTGCGCAATGCTCGCCGACCTGAAGTCAGGGGATGAAGTAATAGTTCCATCTTTTGCTTATGTTTCTACAGCTCTTGCATTTGTCCGTCAGGGTGCAAAGATAGTATTTGCTGACAGCCGCAAGGACCATCCCGGAATTGATGAGGATAAAATAGAACTACTTATTAGCCCTGCTACAAAAGCAATAGTTCCGGTCCATTACGCTGGTGTTTCATGCGATATGGATAAGATAATGGCTCTTTCTAAAAAGTATAACCTTATTGTTATTGAAGATGCGGCTCAATCTGTTGATTCGTATTACAAAAGCAGACCGCTGGGAAGCATCGGACATCTGGCAACTTTTTCATTTCATGAAACAAAAAACATAATTTCGGGTGAAGGAGGGTTGCTGGTGATAAATGATGACCAATATATTAATCGCTCGAAAATCATCTGGGAAAAAGGAACTAACCGTGCTGAATTTTTGAAAGGTGAGGTCGATAAATACGAATGGGTTGATATAGGTTCCTCTTTCCTCCCTTCGGAAATCACCTCCGCATATCTCTGGGCACAACTTGAGAGTATTGATCAGATTCAGGAAAAACGAAAGCATATCTGGAATTTATATTACACAGAATTAATCGACTGGGCTGAAAAAAACACTATTAAGCTACCAGAAATACCCTCTTATGCAACAAATAACGGACATATGTTCTACATCGTCTGCAACGATCATGATCAAAGATTATATCTAACGGAGAAACTTAAAAAAAGTGATATACTTGCCGTTTTTCATTACCAGAGTCTTCACAAAAGCAAATATTATAAAGATAAGCATGATGGCAGACCGCTTCCTTTTTCAGACTATTATTCAGATTGTCTATTAAGGCTTCCCTTTTATTTTGAGCTGGAGGATTCTGACGTAAAACGGATATGTTCAGTACTAAAAAGTGTATTCAATGACAATGGGAAGTAAAAAAATATTACAAAAAACCTCCTTTATAATTGACATCCGGTAAGTACATAAGGTGTAAAGAGGTGAATAGAAATTAAAGAATTATTTAGAAACTAAAATGTCCAAGGTAATTGCTTTTGGAACAAATAAACAAGCGTTTTATGATTTATTCATAGAATCTTGCCGGCGTTATAATATTGAACCAGTAATTTTAGGCTGGGGTGAAAAATGGATTGGTTTTGGGAGAAAATCAATGATGATTCGTGAATATATAAAATGCCTGCCTGAAGACGAAATTGTAATTTCAGTCGATCCATTCGATGTTATTTTTTTATGTGGACTTAATGAAATAGAAAACAAGTTTAATAAGATACCCACATCTTTCCTATGTGGCGCACTTAGGTTGAATAAATTTAATGGAGCGATTTATAATTATGAATTTAACAAAACCGATAAGCGACTCCCGGAAACACCAACTAATTATAACTTCCTTAATACAGGTACTTGGATATCTAGAGCCGGCTATGCCAGTTACCTCATTGACGAACTTGTTAATAAATATCATATGAGAGAAACTTCTATGGATCAGCAACTAATAACTGGCATCTACATTCATAATTCGTACAAGGTAGATATCGACTGGAATTGCGAAATTTTTCATAATCTCCTTTTTAAAGATTTTATCACACGCAAACCCGATCTTAAGGATTTGGAATTTAATACTAATAGAATTATAAATACTGCTTCAGGTTCGAAGCCTTGCGTTCTTCACGCTTCAGGTAACACAAACATGAAAGTACTTGCCTTGAAGCTTGGATATGATCAAAATATTGTTGTTCCGGTAAATAACACAGTAAACTTTACAAAAAAGACCATTTTCCATATTTGTCAGATCCTGAAACCTTCTAGGTCCTCTCATCTACTACGCAGCCATAGCTCCAGCAGGGCATCCTGTTTGTAGCATCAGTGATTAATACAATGATTTTTAGCCCCGTAGGAGTGACCTGAAATAAAAAAGCCCGGGCTGTTCCCCCGAGCTCCATGCACCATTCTCCGAATCATATGTAGCCCCACTAGGAATCGAACCTAAATTTCAGGTTTAGGAAACCCGCGTTCTATCCATTGAACTATAGGGCCGTGTTTGCAGCCGCAAATGTAACCCTTTTTTTACTCACTGCAAAAATCAGCAGCCGCCAGCAGGCTTCTTCTTGGCCTTTGACGCAACAGCAGGCTTGGCAGCCTTAGGTGCCGTTGCAGCGCCTTCGGCAGCGACAACCCCGCCTCCGCCCAGGGCAGCCGAGGCACTCTTACGGAAGTCATACTTTGCAAACTCCTCATTGGGACTCGTCTGCGAGGGAGCCTGTGCCGAAAGTATGTTACCGAACCAGTAATTCAGTCCGCCTTCGAGGACAAAATTGTTCTTATAGCCCATCTGCCTGGTCAGCATCCATGCTTCATTTGCAGTGACTGAGCCGTTTGAATAGAAGACGTTCGTCCGGGCATCCTGATTTAAAATATCTGTAAACTCATCTGATAACAGGTTGCTGAGGGGGATGTTTATTGCCCCCGGCAGGCTGAAGGCCTCAAACTCTTCAGGTGTACGAACATCAATCAGCTGCAACGACGGGTCCTTCTGAACCAGCATGTCAGCAATGACATCTGGCGAGATGAACTGTGCACCGGCCCCTGCCTCCTGAAGCAGCTCATCGGCGGAAAGCCTGAAGCGCTTTGTCTTATCTGCCGGTACAGCAGCAAGGATAATCCCAAGAGGGATAATGATGAGAGCTAATAATTTTAATGGTTTCATAATTTTATGTTTTTTGTTTTAATACTCTTCTCTCGGGAATTTTCTTTCTGCCCATTCAGCCACGGCAAACATTCCAAGTGCTACAAGTATAAGCAACAGGCCAAAGAGCCCGTCTTTCATGCCAAGCGATTGGCTTATCTTTGGTTCGCCGAGATATTTTGCCATGTACATTTTTTCCCACAACGGGTACGTAAAGGCAAAAGCGTAGATACCAATGAAGAGGCCCAGAATGAAAACCATTCCGTCAATCTTTCCTATTGCTGCTCCGGTGAAGCTGGTCCCCGGACAGAAGCCGCCCATAATAAACCCTGCTCCCATCACTACGCCGCCTACGATGGCAGAAGTCAGGTAGGTGGGATTGACATATACCAGGTCAAGGTCTATCCATCCGAACAGGCTCATGAACAAAAGTCCGATCATGCATGTGATTGCTCCTGTGAAGAAGACCTTGAGAACGACGGTGTCATAGCCGTAAAAGATGCCGGCCAGTTTGCGGCTCGACGAGAAGCCAGAGCTCTCAAGAACCCACCCGAAGGCGATGCCGATGAAGAATGCAAGGAGAAAATTGGTGTTCTCCGATATAATTCCGTTTGGTGCTAATGGTCCCATTTTATTCTCCTTTCCTTTAGATCCAGTTTTTCCTGAAGAAGTAAGCCAGTGCATAGGCTGTTCCGAAAATCCCCATCATGGTAATGAAGCCTCCGAGAGACAGCACTCCCATACCGCTCAGTGCCGCACCGCTGGTGCATCCGCGTCCGAGCTGTGAGCCGAAGCCAAAGAGTGTCCCTCCGATCAGGGCGAAGACCAGTCTTCGTCTGGAGGTTATCTTCGGCGAATGCTCCACTTTCAGCTTCAGACGACCGGCAATCGCACCGGATATGAAACCTCCGACGAGTACGCCCAGCATTTCAAAGACGAGCCACGATCTCATCGGGCTTCCGCTGTGTGACTGGGCATATTCAGCCATGAACGGCATCGTATTGACAGCATTCTTATTGACAGCCTCAATGGATGTGGCCACGACACTCTTTATGGCGCCGCTGGCTCCGAGACCCCTGCCTGCAATGAAATTGGCAGCAAGAAGTACGAGGCCAAGAAGAACCCCTCCCAGATACGGGTTGAGGTATTTTTTGCTCCTCTCAGTTTTAGAAATATTGCCCATATTGTTATTATTTATAGTGATCAGTATAACCAGCGGCTCACCTGGCCGGCAAAGACAAAAACAAATCTGAACATCAGGCTCCCGAAAATAACCAGTGCGCCTGGTATCACTGCGGGTATATGGAGTCCGCGCAATTCCATAAGGTCAAGTATGCCTGGAAGAATTATTCCGATTATAACAACAAAGATCCAGAACACCATGGTATATTGTCCGCCGAGGAAGAGCTGTGCAGCATCTATCTGCACCTGCGTACTTGCCAGGAAGCCCATGAACATATGCACTATCAGAAATAGCTCCACTCCAAGAATGATAAGATCGATCTTTGAGAAGGCAAGTCTCTCTTTCCTGTCTTTTGATGCCAGCACTATCGCTGCAGCCCCTGCTGAGAGTCCTGAAGCAAGGAACAGTGGCCCGAGAACAGAGGTGTTCCATAAGGGCCTGGCGTTGAATGCCGAAAGTAATATACCGGTATAAACGCCGGTGATGATAGCATAGATCAGCATCACCCAGGCAAGTACTTTTTTGTATTTGTTGAAGAAAGTCTCAAGATCTTTCAGCCATTGATACTTCCAGTCCCAGCGCGGGAACAGTTCTCTGATATTAAGTGCACACCATATCACCGATACTGCCGTGATCACCAGCAGTGTCCAGGCACCCCATGACATAGGTGACTCCAGCCTGACGGTTGTATAGAGCCGCCAGAAGAAGGCCTTGTGATTCAGGTCATAAAAGAGGGCAGCAAGGCCGATTATCAGTGCTATGGGAGCAACGAATGGAACCCTGCGCACGGCAGAGCGGTATTCATCCTCCTTGCCAAGGAGATAGAACAGCGCAGCAAAGAACAGCACACCTGCCGCCAGTCCTCCGAGAAAGAGATACAGCGGTATGGGCCAGTGCCATATATGCAGTTGCGGGTCAACCATCAGGTTTTCTCTTCCGCTGATTATAAGCTCTTCGTTCATTGTCTGCTCATATTAGGAAATATAACTGCGGTTGCGTCCCTGCTTCGGGGATGAGTGTCTTTGACTTGCGCTTCTTCAGTATGACGCTCACGTCACTGTTAGGATCCTCAAGGTCGCCGAAGTACATACATTTGGTAGGACATACGGCAACACATGCGGGTTTCATCCCTTCCTTCACACGGTGATGGCAGAATGTACATTTGTCGACATATCCTTTCGGATGGGGGTAACGTGCATCATACGGGCAGGAGGCTATGCAGGCGCCGCAGCCGATGCATTTGTTGTGTGTGACAAGGACAATTCCGCCCTCTGCGAAATGGCTTGCCCCAGTGGGGCAGCACCTTACACATGGTGAGTTTGCACAATGATTGCAGCGTTCTGACCTCAGCTCAACCTCAAGCTGCGGATATGTGCCATCCATTGTCTCCACAACCCAGTCGCGGCAGTAGCCTATGGGTACGTCGTTCTCCGTCTGGCATGCCACCACACAGTCGGAGCAACCAACACATTTTTTTGTATCAACAGCCATCGCGTATCTCATGACGTCACCTCCTTTCTTTCAAGATCAGTAATGAAAGTCACGAAGTTGCCTCTCATGCCGGTCCCTCCCATTACTGGATCCATCATGACACTGGTTATCAGTTTAGTATCATTTGCACCCCGACCATAAGTCCTGGTCAGTTTTTTGTCTGCATGACCAAATCCGTGCACCATATACACTGAATCCCATCTTATCCTTTCCGTGATTCTCACTTTGATCGGGAAGTCAGTCTCAATGCCATCCTGATTTTTAAGATGGATATACTGTCCTGCAGTCAATCCCCATTCCCTTGCCACTCTTGGATTGACCCACAGAGTGTTCTCATCCATCAGGTCAAAGAGATTAGGATTGTTGGAGGTGCGGCTGAAGGTGTGCATAGGAGCCCGTCCGTAAATGAGCCTGTAAAAGCCCTCGGGCGGCTCGGGATGAGGTGTATAAACCGGAAGCGGGCTGAAACCTTCATTTTCAAGCGCTGTGGAATAAAGCTCAATTTTGCCGGTATTGGTCCAGAAGGCGATGTCTTCACCTTCACCGAAGTACAGGTCATCAACTTCTCTGTCCCATGTTTTTACTCCTGCTTTCTGCATCTCATCAAGTGAGCTCCCCATCTGTTTCAGCTGCCAATCCAGAAGTTCCTCCGGTTTTTCAAAGTGGAAGTACTCTCCCTTGCCTAATCTCTGGGCGAGTTCGCGTGCTATCCAGTAAGCAGGTTTTGAGTCATATTTCGGCTCGACAGCAGGTACTCGCAGAGCTAATGCCGGTTTACGGTGAGGACTGTCTCTCAGCGAGTCATAGCGTTCGAGATATGTACATTCAGGCAAGACCACATCAGCCCATCCGGTAATTTCCATCGGCATTGTATCAACTACAACCAGGAGATCAAGATTTTGCATCGCCTCAATGGTATGTGCAGTATTCGGAACTGTCAACGGCAGGTTTGTCCCTGATACCAGCCATCCTTTTATCATCGCATCCTTTTCAGGGGCAGGGATGCTTGCATCAATAATCACATTTGCCACTCCAAGGTCAGCAAGATTATACTTGCCCGGGTACCATTCACGCCATGATTTCTGAGGTTTTGGATACTCCGGGTGCGGATAAGACGGGACAGTTTTTCCTTCCTGTCTGTAGAAGCCTCCGCGGCGCCCCCATGATCCGAGAAGGGCGTTCAGAATTGCCACCGCCCTTGTACGTTGTGTGTCGTCTCCATACCAGGTTACATGACGGCCCGGATGAACAATGACTGCCGGTGAGGCATCAGCCATCTCCCGGGCAGTCTCCCTGATAACAACAGGATTAATAGTAGTTATTCCATAAGCCCACTCAGGGGTGAAGTTCCTGACATGCTCCTTCAGCTCGTCAAAGCCATAGCAGTATTTTTCAACATATTTTTTATCGTAGTAATCATTGTAAATTATCTCATGGATCCATGCAAGTAAAAGGGCAATGTCAGTAGCAGGCTTTATCGGGAGCCAGTACTTCGACTTGCCGGCTGCCGTTGAAAAGCGGGGATCAACAGTGATAATAGTGGCGCCTTTATCAATGGCATCAGACATCTCCTGCACCTGTCCGTTATGCATGTTCTCGCCAATATGTGATCCTATAAGAACAAGACAGCGTGTGTCGCGTATGTCAGTATTCTCAGGTGAACCCGGATTCTCTCCGAAAGTGGCTGAGAAACCAACATCACGCGGTCCGCGGCACTGGGCGAATGATGGCTGGGCATAATTTTCAGATCCCAACGACTTCATAAGATCTGTGAAGTATTTTCCGCCTGAGCCATGGTTCAACAATGCAAGGCTTTCAGGACCGTTCTTTTCAATTATCTCCTTCATTTTGCCCGCAATATGATCAAGGGCTTCCTCCCATGAGGCTTCCCTGAAAACCTGCTTTCCGCGCTCCTCAACTCTTATCAATGGCACCTTCAGCCTGTCTTCGTCATAATACATCCCGGGACCGCCTGTACCACGTGGACAGAACCGGCCGTTGCTGTGCTGATCTTCTTTATTTCCGGTGATCTTTTTGATGTTTCCTTCGTCATCTTTCCAGACCCAGCCGGCACACTTCCAGAAACAGACCTCACAATAAGTAGGAGTGCGTGTTGCCAGAACCGCCGCAGTGGCTTTCTGGCCGTCAGTGAACTCAGACCCTAAAAGCCTGAAACCTGCCGCACCTGCCATCACTGCTCCAGCTCCCATTGCTGAGATTCTGATGAACTGTCTGCGTGTTGCCATCTATTAAACTTCTTACTGCGTGTCGTAGTATTCCGGGATACCAGAATACCACGGATTGAGAACAAGCTAAAGTACTGTTTAAAAATTAACAGCAGCAGCAATATGATAAATATGATATCTCTATCCAGCCATGGAATTGCTCAGGCCAGTCTTTTGTATTTAATCCTTGCGGGGCCGGTGTCAGCCGTGCGTTTGTGGTAGTTCTCATCATACTCGGAGAAGTCTCCTTCAAACCATACAACCTTTGAATCGCCCTCGAAGGCGAGTATATGGGTGGCAACGCGGTCAAGGAACCAGCGGTCATGCGATATGATCACGGCACATCCCGCAAAGTTCTCAAGTCCTTCTTCAAGAGCACGCAATGTGTTGACATCTATGTCGTTGGTGGGCTCATCAAGCAGCAGCACGTTGGCCCCGCTCTTGAGGGTCAGTGCCAGATGCAGCCTGTTTCGCTCACCGCCTGAGAGAACACCACACTTCTTCTCCTGGTCAGCACCGGTGAAGTTGAAGCGCGCAGCGTAAGCACGGGCATTGACAGGCCTGTTGCCTACCATTACCTCGTCAACCCCTCCTGAAATAACTTCATAAACGCTCTTTTTCGGATCAATATCTGAATGGGCCTGATCGACATATCCAAGCGTCACAGTCGCTCCTACTTCAAAGGTGCCCTTGTTTACCTCCTCCTGACCCATGATCATCCGGAAGAGAGTTGTTTTGCCGGCGCCGTTTGGCCCGATTACTCCAACTATTCCGTTAGGGGGCAGATTAAACTCCAGATTTTCAAACAATATCTTGTCGCCGAAGGCCTTTGACACTTGTTTAGCCAAAATCACCTTATCGCCAAGTCTCGGACCGTTAGGAATAAATATCTCCAGCTTGTCCTCCTTTTGTTTCACATCCTGGTTAAGAAGGTTCTCGTAAGCGCTGAGTCTTGCCTTCGACTTGGCGCGTCGTGCCTTGGGTGACATTCTCACCCATTCAAGCTCATGTTCGAGCGTCTTGCGGCGTTTGACGTTTCCTTTCTCTTCAAGCTCAAGCCGTTTTGCCTTCTGCTCAAGCCACGATGAATAGTTTCCCTTCCAGGGAATTCCTTCGCCGCGGTCAAGCTCAAGGATCCATCCTGCAACATTATCAAGGAAATACCTGTCGTGAGTTATACAGATAACCGTACCGTTGTACTGTTTCAGGTGAGTCTCGAGCCACTGCACGCTCTCTGCATCAAGGTGGTTTGTTGGTTCATCAAGGAGAAGGATGTCAGGCTCCAGGAGAAGCAATCGGCAGAGGGCTACCCTGCGGCGTTCACCGCCAGAGAGTATATTGACCGGTGTTGACGGATCGGGGCAGTTCAGCGCATCCATGGCACGACCGAGACGATGGTCAAGGTTCCATCCGTCAAGGGCTTCGATCTTTTCCTGTAACTCGGCCTGACGGTTCATCAGTTTCTCCATTGCGGCAGGGTTTTCATATACCTCTGGCTCGCCAAAACGCAGATTAATTTCCTCATATTCCTTCAGTGCGGCCACAACATTTGCAGCGCCCTCTTCAACTATCTCACGCACCGTTCTTTTTTCATCCATGAGAGGATCCTGGGGCAGGTGCCCTACCGTATACCCGGGAGAAAAAATGACTTCGCCCTGGTATTCCTTCTCAATACCGGCGATGATCTTCAGCAGCGTAGATTTCCCGGAGCCGTTGAGACCGATAATCCCTATTTTGGCTCCCAGAAAAAAGGAGAGAGAAATATCTTTAAGAACCTGTTTATGAGGAGGGTAGCTCTTGCCTACCCTGAACATGGAAAAAATGATCTTTTTGTCGTCAGCCATAATTCAGTTGGTTACTGACGACAAAAATAATCATTTTGCCTCCTGTAAAAAGATGATGTCTTTTTATTGTGTCACAGAGGACTGGTCACAGCCCCTTGCAAAGAGAGAAACGGTTTCCTGCTGTACCAGCACCCAGATGATATAGACACCCTTGAGAGTTCCTATAGGTATATTCAGCAGTCCCAGCGCCGCCATAACCAGTGTGAGTACCCGGGCCCATGGCTTGCATGCTAATAAACCTATGCCTCCTGCAATCATGGCTCCTCCGAAAAGGAGCATCATCACAATAATCGGTGTGCCGATTATACTGATAACCTTAATTGCAGTCGGATCGTCAACAAACTGATCGACAAAGCCAAAGACGAAAGCAACAGCCAGGCCGCCTATGACGATCAGTGAGCCGAATACTATCTGAAGAATTGCAGCAACATGAATATGCTTTTTCATTCTGTTCTCTTCAATGGTCTTGTTCTCCAGCGGGATTTTGTTCTCTTCCATGGTATAGTAATTTAATTGTTTACAATGTATACTGAATAATGACTCTAATTTAATAAAAATGCTGCACTGCCGTGTTATGACTATTTTTTTAACTTTGCTCCAAATACCGGTAAAGATGAAAAGGAAGCTTGCTTACGCTGCTGGTCTGTTACTGATTGCCTGTTCATTCACGGCATGCAGCATTCTTGGCGATAACTGCGAGGTATGCCGGCTGGTGTCATATGAAAACAATAATCAGATAGACGCGCAATTTGAAGGCGAATACTGCGGTAATGACCTTCTTACCATAAAGGCCACACCTCCGACAACCACAGGCGGAGTCACAACGCAGTGGGAGTGCAACTGATCTGCTCCCGGATCTCATTATCTGACATTATATCCCTCCCTCTGCTTTGTTTAAAAGTTGTTGTAAAGAATTTAGCGGCAGCATTGACTTTATTAAAAATAATGTCTATTCTTGCTTACTCTCGCCGGATAATATTGTATTGATTTCGGAATACTAACCCCGGATTCAATTTATAAAAGATGCTGGATATCACAGGCAAAAGAATTGCGATTGTCGAAGACGACATTGCATCACTGAAGTATTATGAAACGCTGCTCCGTGAAACCGGTGCTGAAGTCTCGACTTTCCGCAACGGAAAGGAATTTGTTGAGGCTGTTACTTCAGGTAAGGCTGTCTTTGAAATGGTCTTCATGGATTTTCTTGTCCCGCTTGTCAACGGTATTGACTGTACAAGGGCTTTCCGCCAGGTAAATCGTTCGGCACCTGTGATCCTTATTACTGCCTATTATTCCGAACAGACTAAAAATGAAGCTTATATAGCAGGATGTACAGAATATAACCTCAAGCCGATCTTCCCCGATAAGATCTATATGATCCTGGAGAAGTACCTTGCCCCAAGGCGGGCATATCAGATGAATGATTGAATCGAATTTTCATCATAACGACGCGCAGATTGCGCGTCGCTACAATGTACATTTTATCTCCGCTACTGCCTCACTATTGCCTATTGCCTGTTGCCTGTTACTTTTTTAACGCTACATATTTTGTATATAGCTCGCTGAACTTGCCGTTAAGCTCTTCGGCAAGGTCAGCCTCTCCGTTACTGTAACATATCTGCATCACCTGCGATACGATCTGCAGACCCTGTGCTATCTCCTGATCAGCAGATGCGGCAATCAGAGGCTTCTGGCTTAGAAGATAACCGATATGCTCAAAATAATAATTCGTAAGATCGCGTGTCATAGTTACTGCCTTCTCTTTGTTGCCGGCAGCAAACCAACCGGAGATGATATCCGAACAGTACAAATCATAACCGAGTTTCGACACAGGAAGAACATCCATGCATCTCTCAAGAACCTCATTGGCTCGCATCTTATCGCCCCGGGCTGCCAGTTCGCCGGCAAGCCTGGCGTACATGAGACGTGCCCTGACCACTGTAAGTGTGCGCTTGTTATAATAATCAATATTGACATTTGGGTCGTTGGCTCCGCCCCAGACAAAATGATTCATCATGTTATCATAAAGAAGGTCTGTATCTACCCGGCCGTATTCAAACCAGCTCTTGTTCTCGCTTTTAATAGGAACCAGCCGGTAAGCAAGTCCTTCAAGCTGGAAATACTCCTCGAGTCCAAGGGCGTCATCATGATACCCTGTCACATAATATATAGGCCTGTCCCAGTTATTATTGGCAAGGATATCAAGAACCATCAGCTGGCTCTTAAGTATCCATGACCCCTTCAGCTTGATATCGATATAGGGTACTATTTTATCAGCATCCTCCTGCCTGACAGTGCCGTTGGCAATAACCTTCGCCGAATCTACAGGTATACGTATTGTGCGTGTGGGAATATAATAGATATCCTCACCATATAGTTTCAGTTTTGATACATCGCTGTCGCTATTGATGAAGTTGATCACTTCCTTTGCCGTTGCCGGTTCTTTTACTCTTTCATAGACAGCAACCTGGTTGTTGACACCGTCATAATACAGTTTCTTAGGCAGGCTGACGGGAAGGGACTTTGAGGTATAAGCCTCCATTTTCATCTGGTCAATATACCAATCTGTATTCAGAAGCATCAGGTTGCAGACGCGCACGTCTGTACGCATGCCCTCAACCTCCTGTGCATACCAAAGCGGGAACGTGTCGTTATCGCCGTTGGTAAAGAGTATTGCCTGCGGCGCGCATGAGTTGAGATAGTTAAATGCCACATCGCGTGCAAGATATCTTCCTGACCTGTCATGATCATGAAAGTTTTCTGCTCCCATCAATACCGGAACAGCAAGGGTTAACAGTGAAGCGATAATAGCGCCAGCCTTCTCTCCGGTCAGCTTTCTCAGAAGCTCAAAGAGTGCCAGCACCCCCAGTCCGATCCATATCGTAAATGCATAGAAGGATGCTGCATAGGCATAATCACGCTCCCTCGGCTGGTTGGGATACTGATTGAGGTATACCACAATGGCAATGCCGGTCATAATAAAAAGCAACAGTACTATCCACCAGTTCCGCACATCACGGTTGAAATGCCAGAGAAAGCCCACAAGGCCCAGCAGAAGGGGTAATAAGAAATACCTGTTGCGCGATGGATCATTCTTCATGTCGTCCGGCATATTATAAACGGTCCCAAGCCGTGGTGCGTCAAGGAAATTAAATCCGGTTATCCAGTTGCCGTCAAGTATACCTCCGTAGCTCTGAGTATCGTTCTGCCGTCCGCTGAAGTTCCACATAAAATATCTGAAATACATGAAGCCGAATTGGTAGTTGAACATAAACGCCAGGTTCTGACCAAAGGTGGGCACCCGCACTGTGGCCGGCTCTCCGGTCTGCGGATCAGTTATCCGTACAGGCTTGCCTTTTTTTCCTGTGTATTGTTCATAAACCTTAACATATTCCGGCTGGTCATTCCACATCCTCGGCAGGATAGTCATAAACCTTTTATCATACTTTCTTATCGTCTCACGATTGGTGATCTTATATTTACCGTCGACCGGATTATATGTCGGTTTGCCTTTTTCATAATTTGTCACCGGAGCGTTATAATACGGCCCGTAAAACAACGGACGTGCTCCGTATTGTTCGCGGTTAAGATAATAGAGCAAAGCGAAAGGGTTTGAGGGATCGTTCTCGTTTATTGGTGTCTCCGCAGTCGATCTGATGACGATAGTAGCAAACGCGGAATATCCGATAAAGATTACCATCAGAGATGTCATTATTGTGTTCAGCGCCACTCTGTTATGCGTAGCGAGGTAATACACTAAATAAATGATCCCGGCAAGGAAAATGATATTGACCAGCCATGATCCGGTAAGTATCCATATACCTGACAAAAGAAAGGTCAGGCCGGAAAGGATGAAACCTTTTCTTCCGTCTTCATGGGAAAAAGTGTACCACACGGAAAGCAGAAGGGCGGTAATGAGCAGGATAAGATGTATATACATTCCGCTGTTGAAAGGCATACCGATACTGTTGACAAAGAACAGTTCAAAGCGCGATGTGATCATGAAGATACCGGGGATGATACCGTACATGATTAACACCAGAATGAACAATGACACTACCAGTGAGAGAGCAAGTCCCTTCCATGAAAACTCATACTTGCGGAAGTAATACACGCATACAATTGCCGGAATAGCCAGAAGGTTAAGCAGATGCACCCCTATGGAGAGGCCCATCATAAAGGCAATCAGTATTATCCATCTGTCAGCGTGAGGCTGATCCGCAACATCCTCCCATCTGAGTATAGCCCAGAATACCGCCGCGGTGAAGAGTGATGATGTGGCATAAACCTCGCCTTCCACGGCCGAAAACCAGAATGTATCTGAGAATGCATATGCCAGAGCTCCTGTCAGTCCTGCTCCCAGGACAGCGATCACCCTGCCGGCAGTAAAGTCAGATTCCTGACGCATTATGATCCTCCGTGCAAGGTGGGTGATAGTCCAGAACAGGAAAAGAATTGTCAGCGCGCTCGCCAGCGCAGACATGGCATTTATCATCATTGCGACTTTTGATGTGTCGCCTCCGGCGAAATTGGCAAAGAACCTTCCAAGCATCATGAAGAAGGGTGCTCCGGGAGGATGGCCTACCTCAAGCTTGAAAGCTGATGCAATGAACTCGCCGCAATCCCACAGGCTTGCCGAGGGCTCTATTGTCAGGAGGTAAGTGACCGCTGCGATGGCAAAGACGACCCACCCGAGGATGTTATCCCAAAGCCTGAATTTTTTTATCATACCTGAATTTTTACCTGTCACGGTTTACACCGCACGAAAATAATAAGAATTTGGCGTGAAGCCGAAGATATCGGCCATTTTTGGTATTTTTGGCCAAACTGACATGCATGAAAAAAAGGCTTCTGCTGCTCTTATTGTGTCTTATACCGCTGGTCAGGGCGGGCGCACAGTACTATGATACGGGGCAGGATCCGGCTTCCCTGAAATGGCTTCAGATTCAGACACCGCATTTCCGCGTTATCTATCCGGATAATTTTAATTCCATTGCGGCGAAATATGCGCGGTTCCTTGAAGAATCATATGACACCCTGTCAGTTCTTTATCCTTACGGGAAGACACGTATTCCTGTGATCATACATAATTACTCAATGGAGTCAAACGGTTATGTCACCTGGGCTCCGCGCCGGATGGAGCTCTTTCCGTTGCCCGGCCAGGAAAACCTGCCTGAGGACCCCGCAAAATCACTGACTGTTCACGAAACAATACATGTATTGCAGCTGGCATCACTCAACAAAAAAGGTTTTGGCAGGGCTCTGGGGTATGTTTTTGGTGAGCAGATTGTTGCCCTGAGTGCCCTGGAAATACCACCGTGGGCATTTGAAGGTGATGCGGTTTATGCAGAAACTGTCACAGGTCTTTCAGGCAGGGGCCGTAGCAATGCGTTCACGCAGGGCGCCAGGGCCTTAGCCGCCTCCCCCGGCGGCATCTACGGCTATGACAAAATGCTTGACGGATCCTATAAGGACTTCACTCCTGATCACTATGTTTTCGGATACCTGATGATGAACAGGTTGCGTAACCAGAACGGTGAAGCCTGGAGCGACGCCATAAAAAAAGTCTCCTCGGGCTATCCCTTTAATCCTGTAAATAACAGCCTTAAAAAAGAGACCGGACTGACAAAGAAAAGGCTCTATGATTCGACATTTAGTTATCTCGCGAAAATGTGGAATGACAGCACACAACTGGCCTTCACCGATTATCCCGCGTTGAACCTCAGGGAGAAGAATAATTATATCAGCCATTACATGCCCCAAAGGGTAGATGACAGCAGAATTATATCACTGAAGACCTCCCTGACGCATCCATCATGCTTTGTGATTACCGATAAAAGTGGTGGAACGGAACATGTGTTGACCACCACCGGGTATATATATCCTCATATTTTTTCATATTCTGACAGTACTGTAGTATGGGCAGAACTTTACCCGGATCCCAGGTGGGATAACCGCGATTATTCGGTTATCAAAAAAATGAATGTCAATGGGGGGCCTGTAACACAACTTACATTCCGTACCCGTTACGAGGCGCCTGACCTCTCCCCTGACGGAAAGACTATAGTTGCTGTATCAACAACACCTGATCTTCATTATTCACTTATATTTATTGATGCCATCAGCGGAGAGACAATGATGGATCTTACCATACCTGACAATATGATTATACAGCGGCCGGTATGGTCATCTGACGGCAGGGCTGTGACAGTAGTCACCCTTAATAAGGAGGGTGAGGGAATAAGAACATATTATCCGACAGGTAAAAGGTGGGTTGTGAACATGCTCGAAACTGTTAAAGACATCATCCGGGCTGAAATCGTCAATGACACGCTGTATTACCTTGCACAGGGTGACGGTTCCGATAATATTTACCGGATAACAAACGACACGGCGCTAAGCCGCGTCACAAGCTCGCGCTTCGGCATATCTGGTTTCTCCGTCTCAGGCAATGAGATACTTTTTTCGGATTACAGCACCGGTGGATTTAACATCGCTTCAGCAGATGCCGGCGCCTCTGCAGTAACGGTGTCCGGCTCAATGCACAATGTCATTCCCGCGATTGCCCCGCTGCCTGCCGTGAAAGGCGGGGAACACCTTTCCGTTCCTGTCACATATGAAGCAAAACCGTACAGTAAAGCCGCGCACCTCTTTAACCTCCACAGCTGGTTCCCTTTCTATACTGATATTGATGAATTAAAGACTGATGCTACAGCAATCAGTCCAGGTGTGACACTTCTCTCACAGAATCATCTCAGCACGCTGGTATCGACCATAGGGTATGAATATTCAGGCGGCAGCCATTATATTCATTCGGGACTAACCTGGAAGGGCTGGTATCCGGTAATTGAGGCTGATATCACTTATGGCGGTAAACAGATCATAATAAAAGATTCCGTTGCAGCACCGGACCCCAATCATCTGAATGGTAATCTGAACCTGAATGTCAATATTTATGATCAGCTGTGGTTTGCCCACAGTAAGTTCAGGCAGTTGTTCATGCCGGCGGTATACATGAACTATCGCAATATTTATACATATATTTCTGAAGATAATGATTATGACAAGGGCGTAGTCTATCTTACCGGACGCCTCTATCTGTCAAACACTTTCAGGACAGCCTGGCGGGATATAAATCCACGGTGGGGTCAGGTGATTGATCTCAGGCTTACAACAACGCCGTGGGACAAAGATATTTACAGCAACAGGAAATATATAAGGGGAATGCTGTTCTTCCCGGGAATTGGCAGAAATCACAGTTTAGTGATTAAGGCCGGTTACGAAAACCAGGCACCTTTCAACAAGCTGATCTACGAAAACCAGATCTCATACCCCAGGGGTTATGAAAATGATTTTGTGTCGGAAAAACTTCTCTCTTTTTCAGCTGATTATACTACGCCCCTCTTTTATCCTGATCTTGCTGCGGGAAGCCTGCTGTACCTGAAAAGGATCAGGGGCTCCTTGTTTTTTGACGCTGCGACCGCAAAGAGAATCTATAATTCCCGCACTCAGTCTTTCAGCGAGGGATCTTCAGACTTCAGCTCATTAGGCGCCGAACTGCTTGCCGATTTCTATATACTGAGACTCCCCTTTGAGATAAACGCAGGAGTCAGCGGGGGCTATATCCCGGCAGATAACAAACCGTTTATCAGAGGAGTATTCTCAGTCAACATCTACGGCACTACGCTCGGAAAGGAGCGATGATGCGCAATCCTTTATCATTTCCCATGCATCCAGCACATGATGCTCTGTAACACCTGTCTGAGCAGTGACCATACGAAGGACATACCTTCCGTTGACTGTGGTATGGGTCAGATAGATCCTTCCGGCATCATTAAGTGTGTGATTTATTTTTTCGTTTAGTTTGTTTGCCTGTTCAACTGTCAGTCCTTCGGGCTGGAAGCAAAAACAAACTGTGTTGAGATGTACAGGCGCCATCACTTTGAAATTGTTTTCAGCCTCTATTAATCCTGCAAGCATCTTTGCAAGGCGTATATGTTCCCTGATCATTGTCTGCAGTTTTTCAACTCCATACGAGCGTATCACCGCCCACAGCTTGAGTGCCCTGAAGCGCCTGCCAAGCGGAATGCCCCAATCGCGGTAGTCATTGACCATACCCCTTGTGCGGGTCTTAAGGTACTCGGGGAGTATCTCAAAAGTGCGTATCAGTGAAGCAGCATCGCGGACAAAATATGCCGAGCAGTCAAATTTGGTGAACATCCACTTGTGCGGATTGAATACCAGCGAATCGACATACTCCATGCCGTCTGCCATCCATCTCATCTCAGGCAGCAGCAGGGCTGTGCCGCCGATGGCGGCGTCGACATGCAGCCAGATATTCTTTTCGTGGCATATCTCGCCTACGGGGCGCAGAGGGTCAATGGCAGTGGTACCTGTAGTGCCAAGAGTTGCAACCACGCAACAGGGAATATATCCCGCACTGATATCCTGTTCAACAGCTTTTCTCAATGCCTCCGGGTCAATTGTATTATCATCCTTCACCGGCACCTTGACCAGGTTCTTCCTTCCGATGCCCGCCACACCTGCGCCCTTCTCAACCGATGAGTGAGCCTGTGTTGAACAGTAGATCCGCATTCTGCCAGTCCCTGAGAGACCCTCGTTATTCGAAGCAAATTCCGTCACCTTCTCCCTTGCAGTTATAATGGCCGCCAGTGTTGCAGATGAAGCGCTGTCCTGTATCACCCCCTCGAAGTATGACGGCAGACCTGTCATCATCCTGAGCCATTCCATCATACGTTCCTCCAGCTCGGCAGCAGCAGGTGAGGTTTCCCAAATCATGCACTGTGCACCCAGCGCTGCCGTAAGCATCTCGGCAAGAACGGAAGGAGGACTTGAATTTGCGGGGAAATAGGCAAAAAAGTTAGGGCTTTGCCAGTGCGTTATGCCGGGCATGATTATCTCATCAAAATCTTTCAGGAAAAGATCAAAAGATTCACTCCCTGAAGGGGGGATCTCAGGCAGGGCATCTTTCACAGACCCCGGGACAGAACGCGATTTTACCGGAAACTGTTCAATATTCTCGAAATACCGGGAGATCCATTCAACAATCTCATGGCCGTATTTCCGGAACTCATCAGTATCCATCAGTTTCAGCTTTCAGAGACCGAATCGGCGAGAAGGATGATCCTGTTCTTTTTCACCTCTATCACACCGCCGGTAATCTCATACTTTATCACCTGACCCTGTTCATCAGCAATGATCACAGGACCTTTATCAAGAGTAGAAATGATGGGTGCATGGTCTTTCAATACCTGAAAGGAGCCTTTTTTCCCGGGCACTCTTACCGATCGTATCTCCCCCGAATAGATCCTGCTGTCTGGAGTGATTATTTCAATTTTCACGTCTGATCAGATTTGGCATTACTTGCTTTCAGCAAGCAGCTTCTCGCCCTTTGCTATTGCATCCTCTATTGTACCGACAAGCATGAAGGCAGCTTCAGGATACTGATCAACAGCGCCATCCATGATCATATTAAACCCTCTTATTGTATCCTCTATTGACACCAGTGCGCCGGGGATATTGGTGAACTGTTCCGCCACATGGAACGGCTGTGAGAGGAAGCGCTGCACACGCCGGGCACGCTGGACCACCAGCTTGTCCTCATCGGAGAGCTCATCCATACCCAGAATGGCAATGATATCCTGCAGTTCGTTGTATCGCTGGAGGACCTCCTTAACCCGCTGGGCGCAACGGTAATGCTCTTCACCTACGATATCGGCTGTGAGTATCCTGGAGGTTGAGTCAAGCGGGTCAACGGCAGGATAAATACCCAGCTCGGATATTTTCCGACTCAGCACCGTTGTTGCATCAAGATGTGCAAATGTTGTTGCAGGTGCCGGGTCTGTCAGGTCATCGGCAGGCACATAGACAGCCTGAACTGAAGTTATAGACCCATGTCTCGTTGAGGTGATCCTCTCCTGCATGACACCCATCTCTGTGGCAAGGGTTGGCTGGTAACCGACTGCTGACGGCATTCGTCCGAGCAATGCTGACACCTCCGAGCCTGCCTGGGTAAAGCGGAAGACGTTATCCATAAAAAACAGAATATCTTTCCCTGCACCCTCGCCCTCACCGTCACGGAAGTATTCCGCAACGGAGAGACCTGAAAGTGCAACGCGTGCACGGGCTCCGGGAGGTTCGTTCATCTGCCCGAATACAAGAGCAAGCTTTGATTCTTTAAGCACCTCATGGTCAACAAGGGAAAGGTCCCATCCTCCCTTTCCCATATTCTCCATGAAAGGCTTGCCGTAGCAGATGACGTTTGCCTCAAGCATATCGCGCAGAAGGTCATTACCCTCCCTTGTCCTTTCACCGACACCAGCGAAAACAGACAGACCTGAATAGACTTTTGCAATATTGTTAATAAGTTCGAGGATGACAACGGTCTTACCCACTCCCGCACCACCAAATAGGCCAATCTTACCACCCCTTGAATATGGTTCTATCAAGTCAATGACTTTGATGCCGGTATAGAGCACTTCCTTCTCTGTTGACAAGTCCTCATATTTTGGAGGGTTGCGGTGGATGGGGTAACCGCCTTTCTTGTCGAGCGGGCCCAGTCCGTCAATCGGCAAGCCTATGACATTCATCAGGCGACCTTTTATCTGCTCGCCGACGGGCATAATGATAGGCAAACCCGTTGCCACAACCTCCATGCCACGTTGCAGGCCGTCAGTAGAATCCATGGCTATTGCCCTTACAGTGTTCTCTCCGATATGCTGCTGACATTCAATAACGAGCACAGTGCCATCCTTGCGTGTTATTTCAAGAGCATCAAGAATGTTAGGCATGCCTGCGCCGGCATTTTCAAACATCACGTCGACCACAGGTCCGATTACCTGACTGATCACTCCATTTTTTTTTGCCATTTCTCTGACTTAAATATATTTCTTTTTACTAATGTCCGGTTCTTTCAGTGAAGCAGTTCATCTTGCTCTCCCTATAAGGTTCACTGCCAGTTGTTTAATCTCATTCTTCCGTTCAGCTTTCACTGCTACCTGATCGAGCGATTCGAAGGCTTTATTAAAATATTCATATGCCAGCTTCTCAGCCTGAAGGCGTATCTCCAGCTCATCAAAGATGGCTTTCATTTCCTGTATTTTCTCCTCAGGGTCGTGGTTCCTGGCTTCAAGCAGTTTTCTAAGCTGGCGCAGCTTCTCTCCACCGGCCATCTCAAGGGCTTTGACAAGGAGATATGTCTTCTTATTGGCTACTATGTCGCTGCCGGTTTTTTTACCGAACATCCTTGTCTCGCCATATGTATCAAGTACGTCATCCTGTATCTGAAAGGCCAATCCAAGGCTTCGTCCGAAGTCGTACAGAAGATCCTGATCTTTTTCAGATGCATCACCGATTATTGCACCGATCCTGAGTGAAGCTGCAATCAAAACAGCGGTCTTCAGTTCTATCATACGAAGATATTCGCCTTCGGTTACCAGGCCCTTTTTCTCATAATCGATATCCAGTTGCTGGCCCGTGCAAACCTCAATTGCAGTTTTATTAAAAAGCTTTAGAGTCCTGGCGAGCATCCTCTCCGGCGCCTGTCCGATACATTCAGTTGCCACAAATGCCATCACGTCACCTGATAGTACCGCCTGGTCTGCTCCCCACTTCGAATGTACTGTGGGCGAACCTCTCCTGAGGTCAGATTTATCAATCATATCGTCATGGACAAGGGTAAAATTGTGAAACACCTCAACACCTACCGCAGGCATAACAGCATCGTCAATTTTATCATTGAAAAGATTACAGGCCATCAGGCACATCACCGGTCTCAGTCTTTTTCCCCCGAGCGACAGGATATACCTTACTGGCTCGAAAAGCTTCCCGGCTTCTGGCGGGACAACAAGGTTGGTTATAACTTTGTCTGACAGCTCTCTAAGATAATCGCTATTGAACATCTCTTCTCAATTTGTTACCCTTTCAGTGCTTCTGCACCGCTGACTACCTCAAGCAGCTGGTTTGTGATTGCAGCCTGACGGGCATTGTTATACTGCAGTGTAAGATCCTTGATAAGCTCCGTAGCATTGTCCGTCGCCTGATGCATAGCAGTCATGCGGGCGCCATGCTCGGCAGCAAAGGAGTCTAATAAAGCCTTGTACAATTGTATTCGCAGTGACTTTGGGATCAGTTCGCTGACTATACTCACCTGGTCAGGTTCATAAATATAATCTGTCACCACTGATCCTGCCTTTCCGGCGGGGGCGGTTGATACTGGCAGATAGACCTCTTCAGTGAGTTTCTGCACAGCAGCATTCCTGAACTGGTTGTAAACAATCTCTATTCTGTCATATTCTTTTGTCAGATAGAGGTTCATTAACTTGTCAGCTATCTGTTTGGTCCTGTCGAAAGTAAGACCTGCATACAGATTATTATGTTCTTCGAGAATGTTGCATTTCAACTTTCTGAGAGCATCGTAACCCTTCTTTCCTATAGGCATGAACCAGAGGTCTCCCCTGCGAAACTGTTCACTGTACTTCTCCGCTATCAGGCGCCTCGTGTCTCTGAGGATATTGGCATTAAAACCGCCGCAGAGGCCTTTGTTTGAAGTAACAACAACAAGAAGTACGCGTCCGTTGCTGTTTTTTCTTTCAGCAAAAAGGTTCTCGATCTCCGTATCACGGAGGGCGGTATTCAGTCCTATCAGTATCTCATTGAGCTTATCCGCATAAGGCCTTAACTGTACTATTGCGTCCTGTGCCTTACGCAGTTTAGCTGCCGCCACCATCTTCATCGCCGAGGTGATCTGGCGAGTGGATTTGACCGAACCGAGTCTGACCCTTATTGCCTTTAGGTTAGCCATCTTCCTTTCCCTGTTTTCAGGTTATCGTGATGTGAAACGGCTTGCCACATCGGCTGCTGCTGCGTTCAGCACCCTGATCACATCCTCATTGATAATACCCTGTCTTATCGTTTCGAGCGTGTCACTATTATGATCACGGAGAAATTGAATAAAGTCCTTTTCAAAATCCCTGACCTTTAGCAGGGGGATATCCTTTAAAAGAGCATTGGTTCCGCAGTAGATTATTGCTACCTGTTCCTCAACCTTTACCGGTGAATACTGGTTCTGCTTAAGTATCTCAACATTCTTTGCGCCCTTGTCAAGGACCGCAAGCGTAGATGCGTCGAGGTCAGAGCCGAACTTTGAAAAGGCTTCGAGCTCACGGTACTGCGCCTGGTCGACCTTCAATGTGCCGGCTATCTTTTTCATTGACTTGATCTGAGCGTTGCCTCCAACCCTTGATACGGATATACCAACGTTGATGGCAGGTCTTATGCCTGCATTGAAGAGGCTCGTTTCAAGGAATATCTGCCCGTCAGTGATCGAGATAACGTTTGTGGGTATATAGGCTGCCACATCACCGGCCTGTGTCTCAATTATGGGCAGTGCTGTCAGGGACCCTCCGCCTTTGACCATGTGATGGATCGACTCGGGTATGTCATTCATAGCCTGCGCCACCTTGTCTGACTCAATGATCTTTGCTGCCCTCTCAAGGAGGCGTGAGTGCAGATAAAAGACATCGCCGGGATAGGCTTCGCGTCCGGGCGGACGGCGCAGCAGCAGTGATACCTCGCGATATGAAACAGCCTGTTTTGACAGGTCGTCATAAATTATCAGCGCATCGCGGCCGGTGTCACGGAAGAATTCTCCGATGGCAGCACCGGCAAACGGGGCATAGAATTGCGCCGCAGCAGGGTCAGATGCAGTGGCACTTACAATAACCGTGTAGTCCATTGCACCATAGGTATCAAGAGTAGCGGCTATATTTGCCACGGTTGATCCTTTCTGCCCGATTGCAACATAAATGCAATATACAGGCTTGCCTTTTTCGTATTCGCTTCGCTGGTTTATAATAGTGTCAATAGCAATGGCGGTCTTGCCTGTCTGACGGTCGCCGATGATAAGCTCACGTTGTCCTCTGCCGATAGGTATCATTGCATCGATCGCCTTCAGTCCGGTCTGTACCGGCTGTTTAACGGGCTGCCTGAAGATGACACCCGGGGCTTTTCTCTCAAAAGGCATCTCATAAAGGTCGCCTGTTACCGGCCCTTTGCCGTCGATCGGCTCGCCAGTGGTGGTGATGACTCTTCCCAGAAGGCCTTCGCCTACCATTATTGATGAGATCCTGCCGGTCCTGCGGGCAATATCACCCTCCTTGATCTTTTCCGACAGGCCAAGGAGAACAACACCGACATTGTCTTCCTCCAGGTTGAGGACAATCCCCTTGATGCCGGATTCTACAAACTCGATCAGTTCATTCGAACCTACGTTCCTGAGGCCGTAGATGTGTGCAATCCCGTCTCCGACCTGCAGCACCGTTCCAACTTCCTCAACATCAATAGCCGTACTGACACCCTCAAGTTGCTGTTTTAGAATCTTTGATACCTCTGAAGGTTTAATATTGGTCATATCATTAAATCTTATATACTATCATTCGGCATATCCTGCCAGTGAAAATTCTTTTCTGAAATGGTTCAGTCTGGTCCTGACGCTTGCATCAATGTAAGCGTCATCGACCCTGAGAATGAAGCCTCCGATAACAGAGCTGTTAACCTGTTCGATGAATTCAATCTTACCATTTGTTTCGCCGGTAATTAATGCTGCCAGCTCTTTTTTCAGTCCGGCCTTTACCGGTACTGCAGTCGTGATTGTGACCTGACGTATTCCCCTGTGCCTACGGGTGAGGTCAAGGTAATTTCTTGCTGCTGCTTCAAGGTGATCGCCACGGCCATGACTGAACATCAGTTCAATAAATCTTACAGTAAGTTTATTTGTGCCGTTGCCAGCAAGTGCTATTATTATCTCTCTTCTTTTTTTCTGCGGAATAACCGGGTTAGTAATGACCTCTTTCACCTCTGTCATTGCACATAACCGGTCAATAACCTTTATATCATCATAAACTGCATCAATTACATTATGCTCCTCAGCAAGGTCAAAGAGCGCCTTCGCATATCTTACTGATATCTTGCTGTAGTTCATAAGGTTCAGTTACTGGTTGTTTCAATCTCCTTAAGATATCTTTCAATGAGCTTCTGCTGTTCGGCGTCGTTTTTAAGAGTTTGGCTGACCACCTTTGAAGCCACTTCAATTGCCAGCCCAGCCACTTCGCGTTTGACTTCCGCTATTGCGGTATTTTTTTCGCGTTCAATAAGCTCCTTGGCACGTTTGACCATTGCATCTGCCTCCGATTGGCTCTTTTCTTTAGCTTCTGCCAGCATCCTTTCAGTTGACAACCGGGCATCGCGGATAATTTTATCTCTCTCCTCACGGGCTTTCCGAAGAACGGTTTCATTGTCAGCCTGGAGGACTTTCATTTCCTCACGTGCTTTTTCCGCAGAATCAAGCGCATTTCGGATCATATCTTCACGTGACTTGACAGCCTTCATGATGGGTCCCCAGGCAAACTTCCATAGTAGAAAAAACAATATGAAGAAGATCAGGGTCGTCCAGAAAACTGTCCCTATGGCGGGAGTTGCGAGACTACTTGCTAGTAACATATCTTAATTTTCTTTTAAGTTTCTGAAGAAAGCCTGCAACCAACCGTTGCAGGCTTCATTTTACTGCTTAACCAATCATTGCAACAACAATTGCAAAGAGAGCTGCTCCCTCTATCAGTGCTGCCGAGATGATCATGGCTAGCTGGATCTTTGAGTAGGCCTCAGGCTGACGTGCGATGGCGTCCATGGCCGAACCGCCGATGCGGCCGATGCCAAGTCCGGCGCCTATCACTGCGAGCCCTGCTCCTACTGCTGCTAATGTACCTGTCATGTTACTTTAATTTAGTTGAATAAAAATATGTTGATGTTAATGATGTTCTTCTTCTGCTGTTGCCATTCCAATGAACAGGGAACTCAGGAGGGTGAAAACGTATGCCTGAAGAAACGCTACCAGTAATTCTATACAATCCATGAATAACACGAAAAAAACAGAGACCGGAGCCACAAGGATTGTCTGGAAGATAAAAATCAGTGCTATGAGACTGAGTATGATGATATGACCCGCAACCATGTTGGCAAAAAGACGTATCATCAGCGCAAATGGCTTTGAAAAAAGTCCGATGATCTCCACCGGGATCATAATCGGTAACAGCCAGAAAGGTACTCCCGGAGCTTTGAAAACATGCTTCCAGTGATATTTGTTGGCGGTTAACTGCGTTATAAGGAATGTACACAATGCCAGAACAAAGGTCACGTTCACGTTACCTGTCACGTTTGCCCCGAACGGGAATATAGGGATAAGGCCCAGCAGGTTATTAATCAGGATAAAAAAGAAGACTGTCAGCAGGTATGGCATATAGCGGGCATACTTTTTCTCGCCTATATTGGGCATTGCAATATCATCCCTGATGAAAAGTATGACGGGTTCAAGGAACCCCTGTATGCCCTTCGGGGCTGAGATGCCTGTTTTCTTATACGACCTGGCCAGCGAAAGCATCAGCCATAACAGTATGACTGCTGCAACGATCATACCGAAAATGGCCTTGGTGATTGAGAAATCAAGGGGAAGGTTTGTCTCGTCAGGATGTCCTTCCGAATTCACATGTACTATCTTCCCGGCATTGGTTCCTTCATGGGCTACGGTAAAACCCTCATAGCTGTGACCTTCAGCAATTTTCCTTGATGAAAAGATATGCAGCCCTGAAGCTTTATCATAAATTATTACCGGAAGATAGACCGCTACCGCAGAGCCATCCTTTTTTGTCAGGATATGCCATTCATGGGAGTCCGCCACATGATCGAGGATATACGAACTGGCATCAAATTTCCCGTCACTTCCTGCACTTTTTTCTTCCTCTCCCTCAGGGTCTGCACCCATAGTATAAAACGAGCCGGAAAGTAATCCGAACAGCAAGATTAATGTATATAAATACCTGATTTTCAAGCTTATTCTCTTTACATCGACTTTCTCTTCAGGAAGCTGAAAAATGTACTAAAAGTAAAAATCGCAAAGACCAAATATATGACAAAAAACAATACTACTGATCCCGGTTCTCTATTTTTAAAAATCACCAGGAACACCAGTGCCAGGACAAATGACAGGATCATTTTCACTCCAATTGCAACGAAGGTGGTAAAGACGCTTTTTTCAGCATTTTTACCATATCCGTAGAAAAAAATAATCAGGGCGGTTAGAGATATCAGGGTGAATCCGCCTATGAGCGGAGCGATATTTCTCAAAGGGAAAAAAGAAGGGAAAATCCTTGTTATGCCCGAAAGAATCAATTGTATAAGAAGCGCAAAAAGGAGTAGGAAAAGATAAAGTTTTATTGCTTTAGGCGTAAACATCCTATTTATTCCTGATGGCATCTTTGATTATCAGCCACATGGCTGCTGCCACGCCCAGCAAAGACAGAATGATTGTGAATAATGGCTTGGTGCCTGCCAGCTTATCCAGCTTAACTCCACCCAGGGATGCTACAACGATTATTACCACCATCTGTAATGCGATAGTGGTGTACCTGGAGTAAGCTGAAAGGCCGCCCTCCTGGCTATTTTTCTCCTTCTTTGGATTTGACTGCTGATCCTCCATTGTCACCATCTTTCATTGAACAGTTACCGGTAAACAGGGCCCCCGGTTCAATAGAAAGCTTGCCGGTAACGATAGTGCCGTTAATTCTTGAAGAAGCTTTCAGGTTCAGGAGCTGGGAGACACTTATTTTGCCGTCAATAACCCCTGACACTTCAGAATTCTTGCATTCAACTTCACCTTTCACGCGGCCCGTGGAACCTATGACCACCTTGCCTTTGGTTGCAAGGTTGCCATTCAGGATTCCGTCGATACGAATGTCGCCTGATGATTTTATGTCACCTGTAATTTCGGTGCCCTGGCTCAGAAGGTTAATTGCTGCAGTGTTGTCTGTCTCATTCATTTTTGCCATAACGATAAATGTTTATTCCCTTTGTAGGGGCGAAGCATGTTGAACCCCTACATTTAACCCACAAATATAGAAAGTATTGTGTATCATGGACGAAAAGAGGGTTCTTATTCTTTCCCGGACACCGGGTCATACGCCCACTTCACCCACATGCTTCCCCAGGTGAATCCGCCGCCGAATGCAGCAAGAATGAGGTTATCCCCCTTTTTGAGCCTGTTTTCAAATTCCCATATACAGAGGGGTATGGTTGCTGCGGTTGTGTTGCCGTAGTTCTGAATATTGATCATGACCTTCTCGGGTGGCAGGCCCATTCTGCGGCCTGTGGCATCAATGATCCTTAGGTTTGCCTGATGTGGCACAAGCCACGCGATATCCTCTGATCTGAGATTGTTCTTTTCCATGATCTCTGCCGCCACATCAGCCATGTTTGACACGGCAAACTTAAAAACGGATTGCCCTTCCTGATAGATGAAGTGTTCGCGGGCATCAACAGTTTCATGTGATGCAGGTCTTAATGAGCCTCCCGCTTTCATGTGCAGGTATTTTCTTCCCGAGCCGTCAACCCTGAAGATATGGTCCATTATACCGTATTCCTCTTCGGTCGGTTCCAGGAGGACTGCGCCGCCGGCATCGCCGAACAGGGTGCAGGTAGTCCTGTCAGTATAGTCTGTGATTGCCGACATCTTGTCAGCACCAACAACAATGACCTTTTTGTATCTGCCCGACTCCACGTAAGAAGCGCCTGTCTGCAGGGCAAAGAGGAAGCCGGAACAGGCGGCATTCAGGTCAAAGCTGAAAGCATTCTTAATACCAGCCTTGTCTGAAATGATATTTGAAGTTGCAGGAAAAAGCATGTCGGGAGTGACAGTGGCACAGATGAGAAGGTCTATATCGTCAGGTGAGGTTTTTGTCTTTTCAAGTAATCCTCTCACCGCCTGTTCGCCCAGATCAGACGTTGCTTTGCCTTCCCCTTTTAATATTCTCCTTTCCCTGATCCCCACGCGTTGCATTATCCACTCATCGGTGGTGTCAACCATTGTTGAAAGCTCGCTGTTGGTGAGACGGTATTCAGGAACCCATGCGTTAATGCCTGTTATAGCAGCTCTTGTTTTTGTCATGCTCCGACAGCTTCTTTGATCTTTCTCGCAAGGTCAGCATGAACCACGTCCCTGGTCTGAAGAATCA
>JADGPV010000203.1 GCA_017882245.1 Bacteroidales bacterium
GTTGAAGATCATTTTCACCAGGGTTGATCCTTTCTGTCCCGAGAGCAATGATGCAAGCATAAATGCCGATGTGACTGGCGGTGAAGAAGGATATTCCTATAACTGGAATAATGGCCAGTTCACCTCTCAGGAGATAACAGGTCTCACAGCTGGTCTTTATAAAGTCATTGTAACTGACTTCAACGATTGTACTGTGTCTGATTCACTTACTCTTGAGCCTGTCAACCAGATCTGTGTAGGCATACCTAATATCTTTTCACCTGACGGAGACGGAGTAAATGATTACTGGAATATTTCAAGGATAGATTTATATGATCAGGCCGAAGTAATCATTATGAACAGGTGGGGAGAAACAGTCTGGAAATCGGAGAAAGGTTATCCTGCACCCTGGGATGGGCGAGCTTCAAACGGGAAGGTTTTGCCAATGGATTCCTATCACTACGCTATTGATCTTCATAATGGAGAGAAACCAATAGTTGGACATGTAACAATTGTCAGGTAAGTCATGTATAACAACAGAGGATCAGGCAAAGTGAAAAAAGGATTGTTGATAATCATGGCGTTCATGCTGTTTGCAGGGCTTAAAGCGCAGCAACTTCCGATTTATAGCCAATATCTGTTCAACAAGTATCTAATTAATCCTGCTGTTGCCGGAAGTGACGGCTATACCAGTGTGAACCTGACAGCAAGGCAACAATGGGTCGGTTATGAGGGAGCGCCACAGACTTACTCTCTGAGCCTACAGGCAAGACTGCTGAAACAGAAGTATATTATCCGTCAGAACATCTTCAATAAGAAGATATTCAAGCCGCAAACAGATGGTCATGTCGGGCTGGGATTTAATATTTTCTCGGATATAAACGGGCTAATTCACAGAACCGGTTTTTCGACATCTTACGCTTACCACCTCTTCTTAAGCGGAGGAACGCAGCTCTCCTTCGGGCTAGCATTTAATGGCTATTTTTACAGGATGGGTCAACAGATGCAATTTGAAGATCCCAATGCAGAACCATGGCTACTTAGTGATATAAGGGAAGGAGTATTTATCCCGGACTTTAGTTTTGGAACCTATCTTCTTAATAGAAAATTTGCGATTGGTTTTTCAGTCCAGGAGCTTCTCGAGGGCTCAATTAAACTTGGAAGTCAGGCCTATGACAATCTGAAAATAGAGAGAACATATTATATGTTCGGAAACTATGACTTCGAGCTCGACAGTAAGACCACATTACAACCCTCCCTGCTTATGAAGATGTCAGAACAGCTGAGGCCTCAGGCGGATATTGGACTGTCATACAACTATGACAACAGATTTTGGGTTGGAGCGGCATTCAGAACCGGCGGCGCAATTATTGCAAACGTTGGCGTAAGAAAAGATAAGTTGTTTTTCGGATATTCGTTCGACTGGACTCTGCAGGCAATTCAGAGATCGACATATGGTTCTCATGAATTTGTCATGGCCGTTAAATTTGGGGATACGCTGAGGAAGTATCGCTGGCTTGACAGATATTAGCCTCATCGTTTTGAAATTATATATATCAGTGAACTGGCCCTGTTTTTACAGAAAAGGGTTCTGACAGTTAAAAATACTCCTGTAGCAATACCACGCAGTAAAGGAAGCCTGCAACCCCGGTATTTATAACTGATTGCAGAAATATAATAGATGTCAAGAGGCATTGATTTGATCTCGGTACATATGAAACCATGTTTGTGAACAAACCGGGTAAGCGTTTCGTGTGAAAAGTGCCATAGATGCCTTGGAACATCCAGTGCAGCCCATTCGTTGCCGAACCACTCAGCATCAGCCGATTTTATGTTAGGAAGAGCAAGAATGCATTTACCGTCATCCTTCAGGATCCTTTTTATTTCCCTCATCCAAAAATCAGGATCATAAAGGTGTTCAAGTACATGCCATAAAGTGACGCAGTCAATTGAACCATCCTTTATTCCTGATATTTCAGAAGGAGGGACAACTGTGATTCCAAACCTGGAAATTGAATATTGTCGCGCACTTTCACTTATTTCAACACCGGTTACACTCCATCCTTTTCGGCTCATAAAATCAGCGAAATAGCCTGTACCGCTTCCTATATCGAGAAGAGTACCCGTTTTCCTGCCGCTCACCTCCAGCACAAGATTATGCTTTTTTCTTAGCATAAAATTCCTGGCAAGATGATAAATATGATCAGTCAGGCTCTGCTTTTTATCGGAATGGGAAATATAGTCTTCCGAGGTATAATATTTTGTTATATCCTTTTCATCAGGGGGCTCAGCAGTAAAAACGAAGCCGCAGGCATTGCATTTTTTGATCGGAAAACTCTCTCCGCTGACAAGATGATCTCTTGCGGTGAAGAGACCATAATGATCAGTGCTTCCGCATATCAGGCATGACTCCTTTTCAGCCATTTCTGCGTAACGCTGTAAGTCCGGTGATAGCTGCATAAATCAGCAATGCCAGCAGGATCACAGAGCTAATAAGTGAAACTTTATTTCCCATCTTGTACGACTGAGGTTCAAAACCGAAGGTGATTGCATGGCTGCCTGAAGGTACGACCATTCCCCTCAGCACGTAATCAGTCCGGAAATGATCTGCCGGAACATCATCAATATATGCCTGCCAGCCTTTCGGGTAATAGATCTCTGAAAATACTGCAACCCTGTCTGATGAAAGAACTGTCTTGTATGTAAGGAGGTTAGGCTTGTAAGACGTCAGATAAATAGTGTCCGAGGGAGAACCGGGATTGTCATTTACTAATATCTGGTCTCCGAATTTTCTGTCAACCACAGCAATTTCAGCCGGATTAACTGTTTTAATTGCCTGAAGCTCTGCGTCAGCATTTTCCACCAGTGATACTTTACTGACAAACCATGCATCACCCAGAGCATAATTATTTACCAGGGGAGGAGCATCAGGGGAAAGTATTATATATTTGGTATTAAGCATGTTAAGAGCACTGCAGTTTTCCATGACATTTTCTGCTTCCTCATATGAGGTAGAATTACGCAGTCTGGAAACAAGTGCATTTATCTCATCGGTAAGGCTTGATTCGACGAGTTCCTGGTACCGTTTCAACTTGGCTCCGCTGTATCCTCCAATGGATTTGTGATGATAAGAAGTCGATGCGTCATTGAATGTTGACACTGTCAGATTAAGGACGCGGAATTCACCCTTATCCTGAAGAATGTCTTTGTCAGCCTTTGTTGGTGCGAAGGTATTTGCCGATGATCTTTTTGTCTCAAAATTTGCACTTCCAAGGAATCTTGCATCAACTGGTATCTGGTCAACCAGAAAAAGCAGTGACAATCCGATAAGAGTGTGTGTAAGTCTGATCTTTTTCTTAAGGAAGAACCACATAAGACTGGCACCGGCAACTATCATTACTACTGATCTGAGAGCGTCAGCTCGCAACATTTCCTTCCTGTCGGCCATCATGGCATCCTTAAGCCAGTTCATGGAATCCGGGATAGACACTTCATCAGGCATCATGAATGAGCCGGCGAGACCGGGTATAAGGAAGAATATAAGTGACAAGCCACCGGTCA
>JADGPV010000004.1 GCA_017882245.1 Bacteroidales bacterium
GTTGATGCAGTCATCTTATCCGGTTCGATGTTGACAAACCGTGCAACCGACGAACTGATTGTCCTGTCTTCAGGTAGCCATACAGTTAACGCAGAGGCACCTGCATTTACTAAAAGTTTGTTCCAGGTCAGGTTTTTTGTTGACAAAAGAAATGCAAACTTCTCAGGCGAGACTCCCGAATTATATAAATCATTAAAGTATGGGTTGCCAGTGCTTGTTACCGGAACAATCACGTCTCTCCCGACAATCATTCTCCATGAAGAGTTTGTTTCATCCGGTATTAAAGTATTGCCTGTGACAAATTGTATGTCAGCAACAGGAGAACCGACAGGAGAGAGGACTTCGGCTGTCATTCCGGGATTGGCACTCTCAAATCCCTTAATCCACGAAATTGTCAGTGTTTCAATTTCGGGAGCTGTACTTATGCTTACACTTTTTTTATCATTCTGAAGCGTTCCATTTCCGGTTTTCTGACCTGTTATAAGGCCAAAGGAGAGAAACATCATGCATGCTGTAAGGAAATACGCTTTTTTCATATTATTGTTTTTAACCATGTTTGGCGACTCATTCGGTGTTGCCGTTTACAATTAATATGCCAATGAATATAATCAGGTGAAGATCAATATATTAGAATAAAAATTAGATATTTTAAATAAAACAATGTTGTTGAAAATATATACACTTAGTAGTTCTCAAAATCGCAAACACAACAAAATCAGTATTATAAGCTCTATGTTAAAATACTATACATATGTATAATAAATCAACACTATATTTTGTGATGATTTGTAAGTATCAGAAATATAGAAGAATAAGTCTGATATGATAAATGTTTATCCGATTACTTTAATTTTGCAGCAGGTCTCAATTATCTCTTTTCTTATATTTGTCTTACCTACAAGTTTTCATAACCCAAGCCCTATGTTTACCGGTAAAGGACCGTTTGTAAGTAAACCGGATATATTTTCGGGCTGCAAATACGAGGTGAATACTGATGAAAAAGCCTGAAAACCATATTTTTGTTATTTTCGGGGGCAGGGGCGATCTGGCCAAGAGGAAGATCGTTCCGGCACTCTATTCCCTGTTCGTTCAGGATCTGCTTCCTGAAAGGTACGCAGTGCTGGCCACGGGCAGGAGCAAAGTCACGGACGTTGCTTATCAGGACGAGGTAAAAGCTGCAGTTGATTCTTTTTCGGAAGAAAAGGATAAAAGCCGGATAAAAGATTTTGCAGACACATTCAGGTATATTGATCTCGACCCGTCAATAAACGAAGCTTTTTCACAGCTTCCTACAGCTCTTGCATCTATCAGGTCACTTCTGGGCATATCGGGTAACACCCTCTTTTATTTTTCTGTGCCGCCGGATCTGTATACAAAGATATCTGATCATCTTGCCCTGAATGGATTAAATAATGAAAGCGATGGGTGGAAGAGAATGATTATTGAAAAACCGTATGGGCATGATTTTGAGAGCGCTACTGCGCTGAACAGTAAATTGCTTGAAAAGTGGGGTGAGAACCAGATATACAGGATAGATCACTATCTGGGTAAGGAAACAGTTCAGAATATTCTTGTGACGCGGTTCTCCAACGGTATTTTCGAACCGTTATGGAACCGCAATTATGTACACCATGTGGAGATCACGTCCGCAGAGAGCCTGGGAGTTGAGAGACGGGGTGCCTATTATGAAGGAGCGGGTGCACTTCGTGACATGGTTCAAAATCACCTTCTTTCTCTGACCGGTTTTGTTGCGATGGAGCCTCCCTCCTCATTAGATTCCACTCCCATCAGGAACGAAATACTAAAAGTCTTTCAGTCGCTGAGACCCATTCAGACTGAAGACGTTCAGCGGGTAGCCATACGCGGCCAGTATACTGGTGCCCACGTCAGGGGAGAATGGATCAGGGGATACCGGGAAGAAGAGCATGTGGACCCCTCTTCGATTACTGAAACCTTTGCTGCCCTGAAATTCTATATTGACAACTGGAGATGGGGAGGAGTTCCCTTTTATATCCGGACAGGAAAAAGACTACCTACCCGTGTCACGGAGGCTGTGATATATTTCAAACAGACACCACATACTACCTTCTCTCAGAACAGTGAAAGTGGGGGATATAACCAGCTTATCATAAGGATACAGCCTGATGAGGGCATACTTCTTAAATTCGGAATGAAGGTACCCGGTACCGGATTTAACGTAAGGAATGTCAATATGGATTTTCACTATTCCGATTTTGCCTCAGAAAGAATTCCTATGGCTTACGAAAGGCTTCTTTATGACTGCATGAACGGTGACAATACCCTTTACACACGGTCCGACGAAGTGCTGGCAGCCTGGCGTTTTCTTGATCCTGTAATTAAAACATGGTATAACAATCATGATATTCCTGTTTACGGTTATCCCGCAGGTACCTGGGGACCTGAAAAAGCTGATGAACTCATTGAAGAACCGGAACTGACATGGAGATACACATGTAAAAATCTTGCTGATGATGGTGTATATTGCGAATTATAATTAGTTTTATAATCTGATTAATCCAGATTATGTCACATTCAGTCAGAGTGTTTCCCACACTTGAGGCCATAGCTCAAAACTTCGCTGCTATTTTGATCAAAGATCTTGACAGGATCGAACCAGATCATTTCTACACCATCGCACTGTCAGGTGGCGCCACACCAGAGTTTCTCTTCAGATATCTTTCAGAGAATTATGCTGACCGGATCGACTGGGAAAAACTGCTTGTCTTCTGGGGCGATGAAAGATGCGTACCACCGGAGAACAAAGAGAGTAATTACCGTATGGCTTATGAGAACCTCCTGCAGAATGTACCGATCCCTGATGCCAATGTCTTCAGGATAAAAGGTGAGGATGATCCGCAGATAGAGGCACATCAATATGCGGATTTGGTGACGGATTACGTGCCCGAGTTTGAAGAGACTCCGCAATTTGACCTTATGTTGCTGGGTATTGGCGCTGACGGACATATAGCATCAATATTCCCGGATAAGATGGAACTGTTTAACTCTGCTCATCTTTTTGAAGTAGTTGTTAAACCTGAAACAAGGGAGAAAAGGATCACTGCCACAGGTAAGTTGATCAACAATGCCTCAAAAATTTATTTTATTGTTACAGGAAAAGAAAAGGCTGAGATTGTGTCAGAGATCATTCAGAAAAAAAGCGGATCGGAGCGCTATCCTGCTTCAATGGTAAATCCCAGGTCCGGGCACATTGTATGGATGGTTGATACCCATGCCGCTGCCCTTCTGAAGTGACTGATTTTAAGGTAAAAAATCCAAATTCCACCAAAATGATCACAGGAATTCTCAAGGAGACTGGAAATGAAAACAGGGTCGCTATACTTCCCGGCGAGGCTGCTGCGTTGAAGAAGATTGGTATTGAGGTACTGGTCGAATACCATGCCGGAGAAAAGTCTTTCGCTTATGATAAAGATTACGAGGCTGTCGGAGCCGCCATGGCCGAAAGAAAAGATGTCATTTCAAGAGCTACCCTGCTGCTGACGGTCAATCCGCCGGTTGATGATGACATCAAATCTTTCAGAGAAGGACAGATATTATGCACAGTTCTTAATCCTGTGGAAAATAAAGTATGGATTGAGAAAGCACGAATGCAGGGTCTGACTGTTCTGGCGCTTGACCTTGTTCCAAGGATTACACGGGCGCAGTCTATGGATATTCTTTCGTCAATGGCCACAGTATCAGGATATAAGGCAGTACTGGAAGCTGCATCCCTTCTGCCCCGGTTTTTCCCGATGTTCATGTCAGCAGCCGGTACCATCAAACCGGCAAAGGTACTTATACTCGGAGCAGGAGTGGCTGGACTGCAATCCATAGCCATTGCGAGAAAGCTTGGAGCAGTGGTTGAAGTATTCGATGTGAGAAGCGCTGTCAGGGAGGAGGTGAAAAGCCTTGGCGGTAAATTCATTGAAGTTGAGGGTGCAAGGGAGGATGCCGCCGCAGGCGGTTATGCTGTGGAGCAGACCGCAGAGTTTAAAAAGAAGCAGCAGGAGCTGATTCAGCAAAGGGCAATTGCAGCTGACGTTGTCATCGCTACTGCCATGATCCCAGGTAAAAAGGCCCCGGTACTTATCATGAAAGAGACAGTAAGCCTCATGAAACCCGGTTCAGTGATTGTTGATCTCGCTGCTGCAACGGGAGGTAACTGTGAACTGACGCAGGACGGTAAAACCGTAGTAGTGAATGGGGTCAGAATAATAGGCAGGTCTGACTACCCGTCAGATATGCCGGCTGATGCCAGCAAAATGTTCGGCAGCAATATTATCAACCTACTGAAGATCATGGTTGATAAGAATGGCAATATTGTCCCTGATATGGCTGATGAGATAGTCAACGGAACCACAGCTGTCCACGGCAAAGAATATATAAGTCAGAGAATCAAACAAATGCTTGATATAAAACAGACTGCGTAATGGAAGGAATTCTAGAGTTTTTTATGGCAAACAGGGGTATCATTTACATGGTGATCTTGTCAGTTTTCCTGGGCATCGAGGTGATCAGCCATGTGCCGGCAATCCTGCATACCCCGTTGATGTCAGGAGCAAATGCAATCCACGGTGTTGTTATTATAGGTGCAATAATAGTCATGGGTCACGCCGAGACGACGGGGGCAATGATACTTGGATTCCTTGCGGTCGTCCTGGGGACCCTCAATGTTGTAGGAGGATTTGTTGTCACGGACAGGATGCTTGAAATGTTCAAAAAGAAAAAATAATAATCAGATTGGTTGACAGTTGCATATTTCAGAACAATGAATGATATCTCTCAGTTTTCCGTTGGTATCTCTGTCCTGGAGATTACATATATATTAGCCTCAGTGCTTTTCATACTGGGATTGAAGATGTTAAGCCATCCTCTTACGGCACGGCGGGGCAACAGGCTTGCTGCAATCGGCATGATAATGGCAATACTTGCCACGATCCTGTTTCACCGGAAGGAGGGAGAGCCTATTGGCAACATCGGATTGATAATTGCCGCAATAGTAATAGGGACAATCATTGGCTGGGTTATTGCCAAACGTGTTAAGATGACGGCAATGCCGCAGCTGGTATCATTCTTCAACGGGATGGGCGGAGCGGCTGCAGCGCTTATTTCCATGATGGAGTTCCCGCATGTCAGTCCTGAACTGATTGCAAAAAGCGGGATGGCCAACGGGCATGTGCTGGCAATATTGCTGGGGCTTGTCATTGGAACTATCTCATGGGCAGGAAGTATGATTGCCTTTGGGAAGCTTGACGGCCGTATTGGCGACATGCGCATCAAGGCAATGAGATATGTCAATCTTACCATCCTGGCTGTGATCATCGGCTTCGTTGTTTTTATAATGACACGCCACGTACAGGCTTCTGCTGAACTCACGCCTCTTATAATCATACTGTTTGTGACTGCCGTGGTGTATGGTGTACTGTTCGTCATGCCTATCGGCGGTGCTGATATGCCGGTTGTGATCTCACTGTTGAACTCATTTACCGGTGTGGCAGCGGCTATGGGCGGGTTCCTCTATAATAACCAGGCTATGCTCACCGGAGGTATACTCGTAGGGTCTGCCGGAACGATACTTACAATTCTTATGTGCAAGGCAATGAACCGTTCGCTGCTGAATGTCATTGTCGGAGTGTTCGGGGGAGGAGGGCAGGCGCAAACAGGCGTAGCCGGGACTGTGAAGGAAATATCAGTTTCTGATGCTGCGGTACTGTTGAGTTATTCAAAAAAGGTAGTTATAGTTCCGGGTTACGGACTGGCAGTTGCCCAGGCACAACATATCTGCCACGAGCTGGACAAGCTTCTTGAGGCGAAAGGAGTGGAGGTGCGGTACGCCATTCATCCTGTCGCCGGTCGTATGCCTGGTCACATGAACGTGCTGCTTGCGGAAGCTGATGTTCCTTATGAACAGCTCGTTGAGAGCGATGAGATCAATCCGGACCTGCCAAATACCGATGTTGTTGTAGTTATCGGTGCCAATGATGTTGTAAATCCGGCTGCCGAAGATGACCCGTCAAGCCCAATCTACGGCATGCCCATCGTTAAGGCGCGTGATGCAAAGAACATAATTGTCATGAAACGAGGTATGGGCAAAGGCTATGCGGCAATTGAGAATATGCTCTTTTTCAATGACAAGACCCGCATGCTGTTTGGTGACGCCAAGACAACCCTGCAGAACCTGGTGAATGAAGTCAAAGCTCTATAGCAAGCCTACTTAGCATTCCGGTTAATGACCCCGGAAATGTGCCCCCAATACTTTTTGTGAAACCTCAGGCTTTTGCAGTTTAACATCCGGTGCAGTGTCTCAGGCTTGTCTGCAGGACTGAACCGAACCTCTGCCCGGTCTTCATACAGCGCTGATACTTCAGGATGGAACTGAACAGCAAAGACATTCGGGTATTTCTTATGTCTGAGACCTTCAACTACCCTGCCGTCATCTGACAAGGCCGTGACCTCCAAATCCCTGCCAGGTTCCTTGACAGCCTGGTGATGGCTGCTGTAGACTAATGGCCGGAGGTTTTTGCAAAGTTTTACCGTACTCCCGAAGAAAGGATTCTCAGTAAAGTGAATCGGATGCAGGTTTATTCCCATAAGCTTGGGATCTTCATTAATTTCCTGCCAGTAATTGCGGTGTAAATTCTTCCTGTCTATTTTTAAATTATCAGCCGGAGTATAGCTTCCATAGATCTGCGCAGGTATGTCCTGGTATAGAGATCCGCCGGTAGCCACGTTCATGGACTGCATACCCAGACAGAAGCCTGTCACCATGTAGTCTGGATTCTCATTCAGCAGTGGCGTATAAGATTCGTTGCGGCTGCCGCCAAGCAGATGAAACAAAAAGCTGATCTCGAAATAATGCCTTCCGGGATCCGTAGTCTCAGAATACAAGTTTTCTTCTCCGTAAACCGACGGTGGAATATCCTGTCCTCCGAAAAAGATTATCCCGATTGAATTTTCAAATATTTTCCGGAAATCGGCAGTACATTCATTTTCACGAAAGAGAGCTTCTTCGGGAAGGGCTCCTCTGACTTCATAAAGAAAATATCCGTTCAGGTTGTTTTTTGCTATGTAGTCAACACTTTTTGAAAAATCATATTCCTGGCTGGTGTGGTAAACGCCTACGAAACTGACATCATTAAAATCAATATCAAGCAGCTTCTTGCTGACAAGAAAATTCACGACATCAATATTCCCGACGGTAGGATTGACAAGGATTACATAATTTTTCTCTTTGTCAAAATCGGATCTGAAAAAATCCTGCGGATAGAGAACCGTGGCAAAAAATAAAACAAACAGGGATAATACCAGCTTTTTCATAGTGATGAAGATTGTTTTGGCAAATGTAAAGGTTATTATTTGATGATCAATTTTCCCATATTTGATCATCTACGAAGATCCGATGTTTTCGCATGTCATTTTTCTACAATAATAAGATCATCTACGATGATCGAAAATGCCGTTGGTCATTCGTGCTACTACAATAATAGGATCATCTACGATGATCAGGTGTTATTCCCAATCATACCTATTTAATATTGAATCAAAATTTTTGCCTGGAAACCTATATTGATTTTATCTCATTTCAAATGCTGACCTTCGTAGAAGGTCAAATTATTACAGGATAAATGATTACACCACAATCATAAGATCATCTACAATGATCAGGCGTTATACCCATTCAAACCTCTTTAATATTGGATCATAATTTTGCCTGGAAACCTAGATTGATTTTATTTCATCTCAAATTATGACCTTCGTAGAAGGTCAAATTATTGTAGGATAGATGATTATACATAATATATGATGATCGTAGATCATCGAATAATAAATTTCAACCAAATTTTTAAATCCCATAATAAAAACCGTTATTTTTGTTTCGTCATTTCCCGAAATGAAATGGAAGCCAGGAAGACAAAAAGTAAATACTACACAAATGATCAGGAGAAGCTGACCAGGTACGCAAAGGCCCTGTCTCATCCTGCAAGGGTATATGTTATGGATTTCCTTGCCAATAACCTTGATAAATCCTGCTACAGCGGAGATATGGCTGATGAACTCCCGATAGCGCGTTCAACGCTCTCGGAACATCTTAAGGAACTCAAAAAGGCCGGGCTGATCCAGGGCGAGATAAACCCTCCCTATATAAAATATTGCATAAACCGTGAGAAGTGGGATGAGGCCAAACAACTCCTCATTACATTTTTCGAAAGATAAAACTCTAATTCTGGATTTGCAGGCTATGCATGAAGCTGTCCATCATAAACATGAGGTAAGCGGTAAAACCCTGGCGCTGGCAATTCTGCTTAACACCGGTATAACGCTGGCCGAGGCCATTGGCGGAATCATATCGGGAAGCATGGCATTGTTAAGCGATGCCGCACACAATTTAAGTGATGTACTGTCTCTGATTATCAGCTATTTTGCGAACAGGCTGTCAAAAAGGGAAGCAACTGAAAAGCAGACATTTGGTTTCAGACGCTCTGAAATACTTGCTGCATTTATAAACTCTGCCACGCTGATCGTCATTGCAGTCATAATAATGGTTGAAGCAGTCAAAAGGTTACTGCATCCGGTGACCGTTTCTACGAGCTGGGTAATATGGTTAGCGCTGGCAAGCATTTTTGTCAATGGTCTGAGCGCGCTCTTCCTCCGTGCAGATTCTCACCACAGCATGAATATGAAGTCGGCATATCTGCACCTTTTCACTGATATGCTTACATCTGTGGCAGTTTTACTGGGAGGCCTTGCCGTTAAATATCTGGACTGGTACCGGGCTGACAGTATCTTTTCGCTTGCAATAGCACTTTATCTTCTTTACATGAGCTGGGGACTGTTCAGATCATCTCTCAGGATAATGATGCAGTTTACTCCGGAAGAAATTGATGTAGCACGGGTCGCTCATGGTATTCAGGAGATCAGGGGAA